>NZ_JABXEM010000022.1:0-64204 GCF_013372595.1 Myxococcus sp. AM011 | reverse complement strand
CGACGACCCCCTGCCCTTCAACCGCGAGGATGCTTCTGCAAGGCGATTGCCAGCACTGTCCAAGGAAGCCTCTTCCCTCTGGGCGCGAGAGGGACCCGGGCCTGGAGGACGAGAAAGGTGTCCGCTCTCCTGAAAAAATCCCTGTCCACCAGCTGACGCTGGAGGAAAAACGACGCGCACGGCTGGAAGGCAGACAGGCCTGTAGCGCTCCGGGCGGCGAGCAGGCGTGGCGCTTGGCCCTCATCTGTCCTGGAGATGACAGGCGCCGCGCGGTCCGGTTCCTGGCCTCGCGCGCGCACATCCGTGGGGTGGGGCGGATGGGGACATCACGATTCGATGACAAACACGAACATGCAACGAATTGGGTGTCGGTGGCGGCGTGACGTGGTCCTGTCGTGGAATTGACGAAGTTGAGTCATCGGATGTCTGTCCATTCAGGCACCTTGCGCCGCGTTGAAACCAGCACAGCAGCCAAGGAGCCGTCCATGAACAGCATGAAGTGGGTGATGTCCGCCACGGTGGTTGCCATGTCGGTCGTGGGTTGTGGAGGTCAGTCCGGCGCGGGGGCCCAGGAGGCCCAGGCGGTGGAGCAGAAGGCGTCGCTCCTTCCGGACTTCTATGGTTCGGACACGCTGAAGGAGGCGCTCATCGTGGCCGGTGCGCAGGCCGGTTCCGGGCTGCGCATCCAGGGCAAGGGCTCTGGCGTGGGCGAGGCCTGCCTGCGCAATGGCGTGGGCTCCAGCGGCTTCTGCCCTGCGGGGGCGCAGAGGCTGGCCCCCATGTCGCGTGACTTCGCGGCGCCGAAGACGGCGTCGGGTTCCGCCTGTTTCACTGGCACGGCGACGGGCGCCTGCTGCCCTGGCGAGCGCAGCAACACCATCGCCCTGGACGCGGTGAGCGCGTTCGTGAAGTCCACCCGGTTCTCCGCGCTTCCCAACACGGGCCTCACCACGGAGCAACTGCGCCGCATCTTCTTCGCCACAGACAGCGCGGGTGTCGCCATCACCGACGCGTGCCCCACCAACTGGAACCAGATCGACGCCAGTCAGCCGTCCGCCCCCATCGTCAAGTACCGCCGCGATGATCTCTCCGGCACTACGGACACGTTCAAGTCGCTGCTCAAGGGCGGCACCTTCTGCCCTGACATCCCTGCCGGCACTGGCATCACTGTCATCGTCGACGGTGCTGCCTCCAACCCCAGCCCGTGCACGTCCTCGGACAGCGCCACCACCTGCATCGGCAAGCTGACGGCAAACGACAACAACGCCATCGGCTACGCCGGTGACTCGGCGACGCTGGCCGGCAATGCCAAGCTCTGGCTGAAGGCCGTGGCCCCCATCACCCCGGCGACCAGCGCATATATCGAGCCCAGCCCCGCGAACGTGCGCAAGCTGCTCCAGGCTGGTGCGACGGACGTCTACCCGCTGTCCCGCCGCATCTTCCTGAACGAGAACGTCAACCGCGTCAAGCCGAGCAGCGAGCGCCGCCTCTATGACTGGGTCTACAGCGCCGCCGGCTCGGAAGAGTTCGAGGAGATCTTGTTCCAGCAGGGCTTCATTCGCTGCAGCGACTCGACCCCGTTGGACTGCGGTGGCGACCTGGGCCGTGGCGCGGGGCTCTGCTCCGGCACCTGATGTGAAATCACGCTTCGACAGTCGTCACTGAATACCTCGGGCCGGAGGGCACCTGTCTGCCTCTTCGGCCCGTCTCTCGTGGAGGGGAATGCCTCCGCGTCCACCTGCCTCAGCCGAAAGCCCCACCCTCCATGCGCTCTCAGCTTCGCGTACTGTTTCGCTCCTCTCTGTTGCTTCTCTCCACATCCTGGCTTGGCGCTCCCGCGCTGGCGTCGGACCTTCGCGCGGCACCCTGGGTATGTCGTGATTCTCGTGGTGCCGTGGGTGACGTGGAGGAGATTGCCCTGCCGACCGGTGCCGGCCCGCTGAGTATCGCCCTGGGGCCCGACCTGGCGCTCTGGTACACGCAGGCCGGCTCTGGAAAAATTGGCCGCGCCACTCGTGCGGGCGCAGTCTCCGAGTTCGTCCTTCCCACCACCGGCGTGGGTTTGCAGCAGATCGCCGCGGGCTTTGATGGGAACCTCTGGTTCACGGAGCTGGCCGCCAACAAGATTGGCCGCATCACCCGGCAGGGCGTGGTGACGGAATTCCCATTGCCCAACCGTGGCGCGAGCCCAATCGGCATCGCCGCGGGTCTGGACGGCAACGTCTGGTTCACGGAACTCATCGGCAACCGCATTGGCCGCATCACTCCCTCGGGTGAAATCACGGAGTTCCCGTTACCCACCGCCGCCGCCCAGCCGCGCGGCATCGCCCAGGGCTTCGACGGTAACTTGTGGTTCGTCGAGCAGTCCGCCAACAAGGTGGGCTCCATCTCCTTCGAGGGCGTCATCCGCGAGTTCCCCCTGCCTACCGAGCAGTCCTTTCCGTCCGCCATCGTCGCGGGCTTGGACGGCAATCTCTGGTTCACCCAGCAGGACGCCAACCAGATTGGCCGCATCACTCCTGCCGGTGTGGTGACGGAGTTCCCCTTGCCCACCGCCGAGAGCGAGCCGAGCGCCATCGCCTTGGGGCCAGATGGAAACCTCTGGTTCACCCAGCTCGGGGGCAACCGCCTGGGTCGCATCACTCATGACGGAACCATCACCGAGTTCACCCTGCCCACGCCTGACAGCCGCCCGTCCGGCCTCGTCATCGCCCCTCCGGGCAACTGGTGCTTGGATGGGCATGTCTGGTTCACCGAGCGCGGTAACCACAAGCTCGGGAAGATTCGCACCATCGCTGTCCCCTGATTGATGTCCCAGGTGTGACGTTCCCGAGACATATGTTTCCAGGGGTCGCCGGGCTGTGACGCATTCGTGAGACTGGAAAGGCAGTTGCAGTGCGTCACGGCTGGGTGGTTTTCATTGTCATGGGAGGATTTTCATTGCGGTGTGGGGTGTGTCTGATCTTGTTGCAAGGACTTGTCATTTCCTGACGGACCTCCCGAATAGGGTGCACCCATCCTGGCAGGTTGTTCGTGTCTGAAATGACTCGGCGGCCTGGGGGCGACCACGGTGCATCCAGATGGATGCGGGAGGGACAGCAACATGGGATTGACACGGATGGGGCCTGCCCCAAGCCGAGTGCTGGTGGTGTGTCTGTCGTTCTTCCCAGCCTTGCTGGCATGTCGTTCTGAGCCGGCGGCCGGGGGGACGGAGATAGTGACGCCTATTCCCTTCGAGCCAATCTGCACTCCGGCACGCTCCGGCGAGAAGATTCCCCTGCGGCTGGCCGCCACCCGGCCGACGGTGACGGAGACCTACGATAACCTGCTGGCGCGAGTTGGGGCGCAGTGCGGCACCTGCCACCTGCCTCCGAACGTCCAGGGAGGCTTCCAGTACACGGCGGATCTGGAGGGACTCAAGCGCGACGGCGCGCGGATGGCTCTGAAAGCCTCTCAAGGAGAGATGCCGCCCAGGGCCTCGCCCCAGCAGCTCAAGGAAGCGGTGGAGTTGTCCTGCGCGCTCAACGCCTGGCTTGCCCGGGGCTCGCCGATAGGCACGTTCCCCGTCGTCTGTGAAAACAGCTCGGAGGGCGGGGTCGCGGTGGCGCGGGAGGTGGGCGACTCATTGACGGATCTGGGCAATTGCATCCCCCAGGTCGCCAAGGATTACCCGCTGGGAAGCGACCCAGAGAAGGATGCCTACTTCGCCGGGCTCACGAAGTTGCCCCGCCTCCTGTCGGAGACGGACAGCGACATCGTGACGTTCGACTCGGATAGACTGGCCGACCACGGCACGGTGGCCTTCGCGCCCACCTATCCGCTCTTCTCCGACAATGCCAAGAAGCTGCGGCTGGTCCACGTACCGAAAGGACAGTCCATCCGGTACGACGAGGCGACGCAGAAGTTCCACATCCCGCCCAACACGCGCTTCTACAAGACATTCTTCAAGTCGGTGTCGGACGGCCAGGGCCGGCGGCGCTATCGGAAGATAGAGACGCGGCTCATCATCGTCCGCGAGCCCTGGAATCAATCCCTCTTCGGGACGTACATCTGGAACGAGGCCGAGACGGTGGCGGAGCTGCATGACCTGCGCTACCGCGACAACGAGCCGTTCTCCGACCGCGTGCTCGTCTATACGGCGCATGAGATTGGCGGCGCCACGCGCAACTACGCCATCCCCGGCGCCCACCGGTGTATCCAGTGCCACACGGGCTCCGAGGCCCAGAACTTCATCCTCGGCTTCACCCCGTTGCAGCTCAACCGCCGAGCCCCCGGCGAGGCCGGTGTGGACGCGAAGGCGGTGATTGACGAGGACGAGCTGAACCAGATGGACCGGCTGGTGCGCTACGGCGTCATCACGGGAGTCCCCGCCTTCCGTCAGTTGGAGGCGCTGGAGACGTACCTGCCCCGGTTGGAGCGTTTCGCGGAGGCGGCGCAGACGGAGGCCATCTCGCCAGAGGCCCAGAAGGCTACGTTCGAGCTCCAGGGCTACTTCGTTGGCAACTGCGCCCAGTGCCACAACCCCCAGGGCTTCGCAGTGCAGAGCAACCCCGCCATCGCCTCGCTGGACTTCTCCGCGGGCGGAGTCCTGTTTGGCTGGAAGCCGTGTGGCGTGAAGGAGAGCAACGGCCAGCGCCTCTATGTGGACTGCGGGGTGCAGAGCCTCTCGGAGGACCTGCTCCTACGCACGCCCTCAAGTACGCTCTATCAACGCGTTGCGAAGGAGACGGATGCCCGCGTCATCCACATGCCGACCAACGTGCCAGGCCAGGATTGCCGGGCCTCGCTGTTGGTGGCGCGCTACATCGCGGCGCTGGAGTGGCCCGCCGACAAGCTGCTGCCCCCCGCCCAGCAGGGCGAGGCCCGACAGGCGCGCCTGAAAGAGGCGCAGACGGTCGTGGCCGGAGCGTGTGCGGACCCCATTGACGTGAAGTGGATCGCCGAGGACTTCACCGACAAGGTCCCCTACGAGCCGCGCAACCCCTCCTGGAAGGAAGCCATCGGCCGAGGGGAGTTCGAGTATCTCACCCGGTACCCCATCACCGAACAGCACGAGCAGCTCGCCAAGAAGCGCTTCCCTACCAACTGGTGGTTGCCCAAGCGCACCTGCCGCTTCCCTTCACAAAGCAGCCCTCCCGCAGGACATGACCCCTGGAACGACCCGCGCGACAAGTGGATGGTGAACGCGCTGGGCAACCCTCGGGCACCTTGGGGTGAGCTCTATTACGTGACGCCGGGAGCGGCGGCCTTTCAGGGAATCTGCTCCAACTGCCACGGTCGCGCGGGAGATGGGCAGACAGGTGCGGCGAAGGTGCTGGTGGCGCTTAATGGCGGGCGGGTGGCCAATCTCATCACCGGTTTGTTTGGCGCCACGGATGGTGTTCCCCACCTGGGACGGTTTGACAGCATCAACCCGCACGGAGGCGCGCGCTATCTGGCGTTCATGGCCTCGGGTGGGACGCCCGTCCAATTCACCCCGGAGTTCATGAGCGCGTGGATCAAATACGGAGAGGTGGACATCGATTTCTCCCCGCGCACGTCGGACTGGGGCAAGTGGGGTGCGAACATGCTGGGGGCTGGGCGCGGCGCCTGCGATCTCATCCGCACGGGCAACTTCGGCACGGCGTCTGCCGAGCCTCCGAGTGGCAATCGCAGTGCGATTGGCGGCGTGCGCATGTGGGAAGAGGTCTGCTCGCTCGACAACCCGCTGACGGAGGCGGTCCGGGCGGGCCAGGAGCCCGCGCTGAGTGATTGGCTTCAGCGCGCGCAGTTCAACGTGGGGATGATGGCGTACTTCTACCTGCGCGATGAGCTGTCCGAGGGGCCGGGCGCCATCTATCCCCTTCGTACCGAGTGTGAGCGGCAGGTGACACAATGAGTGGGGCCGTCCCTGTCAGTCCTTCAGCGAGTCGATTTCTCTGGAGCATCAACGTGATGAGAAACGTCCTGGGTTCGTGGCTGCTGGTGGTGGGTTTGGTGCTGTCGGTGGGTGTCACCGGCTGCGGCGATGACGATGACGGGCCGCCCGATTCGGGAAGTATCGACGCTGGACGAGACAGTGGGCCTGCTCCGGCGGATGGGGGTGATGCGGGTCCTGGACCGACAGATAGCGGACCTCCAGACGCGGGCCCCGAGCCGACGGATGCCGGCCCCCCAGACGCGGGCCCCGAGCCGACGGATGCCGGACCTCCGGACGCGGGCCCTGACCTGCGTCCCCGGGCGCACGTGCGCTTCATCAATGCCTTCGTCGGGGTGAAGAACAATCCCACGGACACGGCGGACCGGCCGTGGGACCCGTTCTCGGTCGACCTGTATGTTGGCGCCGCGAAGCTCTTCTCTGCCATGAAGGCGGGCTCGGCGTCGGTGTCGGTGTTCCAGGAAGTCATCCTGACGGGGCCCACCCAGAGCGTGCGCTTGGTGGTACGGGACGCGGAAGGCACAGCGGAAGCCCCGGAAATCGCAGCCCTGGCGGATGTCGCCCTGGCGGATGGTGACTGGGTGACGATCGTCGGTGCCGGCTCCCTGCTCCAGGTCGAGCCGGAGAGTGTGGACAAGCCCAAGCTCGTGGTGCTGCGGGACAACGCACTGGCCACCTCAACCCCAGGAGAGGTGCGCGTGCGCTTCATGTCCGCGGACCGGGTCCTCTCAGATTCGGCAAAGCGTCGCTTCGCGGATGAGATGGGCAGACCCTACGGAGACAACAGCGTGGATGCGTACACGGCGGACTCCGTTGAGGAAGGGGTCCCAGTCCCCGTCGACACAACGCGTGTGGCCATCCTCGGGACGTTGCCCGTCTTCGCGCCTGCTCAGAGCGGCTGGCTGTTCTATTCCCTGCCGGAAGGGACGCTAAAGGAAGGCAAGGCTTTGTACGCCATCAATACCGGTGATGACCGACGCACCCTCGCGGACGATGGCGCCCCGGCGCTGCTCATTGTCACCGCGAAGGAAGACACGTCCGTGCGTCTCCAGCGCGGGCCGCTCGTGTATTTCTTCAACGGCCTGCTGCCCGCCTCCGTTGGGGGGACGACGCCATCGCTCCAGGTCATCTACGGCTCGTCGAACATCGCGACCGACCTGCGGTACGGCTCCACGCCCAGGGTAGGGGACGTGCCGGTGTCGGCTACGGGCGTCTCGCTGCGAGTCGCGGTGCATAACCAGCCATTGCAGAGTGTGCTGGAGGGCGCCACCACGGGTCCGCTGGAGGCGGGACGTCGCTACCTGGGGGTGCTGTGTGGCCGCGTAGCCGCCACGCCCACGATCACCATCGTGAAGGACGAGTTCTCCGCGGAGGATGCGCAGTCGCCCTTCCTGCGCTTCGTCCACTGCTCCGCCAGCTCGCCGACACCGCTCGACTTCGGCTCCTATACTTTCCATGCAGATGGCTCCAGCCGGGAGACCTTCACGCCGTTGTTCACGGGGGCGGCCTTCGCCACGCCTGCTCAGCCCGCCACGGGCGTGGCGTTCTCTCCGCCGGTGTCCCCGACGACGCCGGCCTACACTTGGCTCGGCTTGAAGACAGTGGGGGCGACGCCCATCGAGCGCACCATCCGGGGCCGCGTGCTCGGCACACCCACCTTCCTCGTCCTTATTGGGGAGTGGGAGAGCAGCCTCACATACCGCGTGCTCAACACCCGGGTGAATGGTTGGGGCGCGGCCTCGCCGAACGACCCGTTCTTCAGCCCGCTGCCGACTCCATGAGCCAGGGCGCTGGACGCTGAAAACACCGACGCCCGCTCGGGGCCACTGTGGCCACCGGCGGGCGTCGCGTGTTGCTGGAGGCCCGGTGAACGGGCCCTCCGGAGACTAGTTCACCTTGACCTGCAGCTCCTTGAGGACCTGGTCACCGCGCATCACCGTGATGCTCCAGGCGCCCGGCTTGTTCAGCCGCACGCCCGTCCACTGCCGCGCGCGCCAGCCGTCGCCCTTGAGCTTCACGTCCTTCGTCTCGCGGACCACGTTGCCCTGCTTGGTCTGCACCATGACGTCCTCGTAGGAGTCGCCCTGGGGCACCAGGTAGGCCTGCCACAGCATCACCGTGGTGTTCGCCTTGACGCCCTCGGCGCCCACCTCGGCGGTGCACTCGTACTTGTTGGGGCCGTCCTTGGCCACCTCCGTACAGAGCTTGGCCTCCACCAGCACGGGACCTTGCTTCTGGCCGTTGTAGAAATAGTTCCAGGTGTCGCGCACCGCGTCGGCGCTCGGCGCCTTCGCGGGCTCCTTGGCCGGAGCCTCAGGCGCCGCGTCCTGCGCCAAGGCCATCGACGACATCCCCAGCACCGCGCACACCATGCTCCGCGTCAGAAGCTTCTTCATGTTTCGGGGTCCCCTCGTTCGGTGAGTTCGAGCCGGCCTTCCCCGGCCAGCCTGTGCCCTGTCTAGCACGAAAAGCGAGGTCCTCGCCCAGCCCCTCACCCGAGCAGGAAGAAGGCCAGCGTCACCAGCGGCAGGTACACCAGGAAGGCCACCAGGAGGAAGCCGAGGATGTCCTTGAACTCGAGCCGCGCGACGGCCAAGAGCGGCAGCGCCCAGAAGGGCTGGATGAGGTCGGTGGCCATGTCGCCCCAGGCATAGGCGAGGACGACTTTCTCTGGCGCGACGCCCAGTCGACTGGCCGCGTCGAGGAGGTAGGGCGCCTCGATGGCCCACTTGGAGCCGCCCGAGGGGACGAAGTAGTTCACCACGCCGCTGTAGAGATAGACGATGGCGGGGAACGTCTCCTTCGTCGACAGCGACACGAACAGCTCGCCGATGCGGTCCGTCAGGCCCGTCGTCTTGAAGATGCCGTAGATGCCCGCGTACAGCGGGAACTGGAGGACGATGCCGTGCAGCACGCTCCCGGCCTCCTCCGCCGCCTTGATGAGCCGCGCGGGCGTGCCGTGCAGCAGCACCGCGAGCACCAGGAAGGTGAAGTTCACCACGTTGAGGTTGAGCGCGCGCCAGCCGCCGTTGAGCCACAGGTAGCGCCCCAGCCACAGCAGGCCCAGCACGCCGAAGATGACGTTGAGCAGCCGCGCGTGGTCCAACCAGATGGCCAGGCTCTTCTCCGTGGGGCGCTCGGGCGGGACGAAGTCCGCCAGCTTCTCCAGCACGGCGGGGTCCACGCGCACCACGTTCTCCGGCTTGGGATGCAGCGCCCACGCGAGCAGCGTGAGGCCCGCGACGACGGACACGGTGAGCGCCAGGTTGAAGGAGGAGAAGAGCGTCCGGTCGATGGGGATGAGGCCGATGCTCTTCTCCAGGAAGTGGCCCGGCGTGGCGACGAGCAGCGGCGCGGAGGCGGACAGGCCCGCGTGCCACGTCGCGCCCAGGCCGAAGTACGCGCAGGCGACGAGCAGCCGGTAGTCCACGTCCGGCCTCTTCCGCGCGACGTAGCGCACCAGCATGGCGCTGGCGACCAGGGACAGGCCCCAGTTGATGTACGCCAGCGCCATGGAGACGAAGGCCATCAGCGCCACCGCGCCGCGCGGCGTGCGCGCCAGGCCGGACGCCTTCTCCAACAGCGCGCGCACGGGTGTGGTGAGCGCCAGCAGGTAGCCGGTGAACATCACCAGCGCCATCTGCATGGAGAAGGTGAGCAACTCCCAGAAGCCGCCGCCCCACGCGTCCAGCACCTTGGGTGCCGGCGCGTCCGCCCAGCCCATGGCGAGCCCCATGGTGAGCAGGCTCAGCAGGACGGCGATGGAGAACGCGCTGGGCACGAAGCGCGCGGAGAAGCGGCCGAGGGCTTCGGCGATGCGGACGAGGGTCTCCACGCGGGCGGGCGCTCCTGGATGGTGTCCCGCCCGTTCTACGGCATCCCCGCGCGTGGCGACCACTGTTGTCCGCGCCGCGCCTGACTCACCGCGCTACGGTCCGCCGCTGCCGCCGTACGCCTGGGTCTGCGCGTCGAGCTCCTTCCACGTGGCCTGGGCCTGCTGCTGTTCGCTGAGGTTCGCGTCGACCTGGTCCTCGGCCTTCCGGGCCTCGGCGCGAGCCTTCTCGAGATTCCGCGCGAGCTCGTCGCCGTCCACCTGCTGGGCTCGGACGTCTCCCGTGCGCTGGAGGGTGAGGAAGCGAGTCTGCGCCAGCTCCGCCTCCGCGACCTTGACCTCGCTCGCTCGCGCCTTCTCTATCGACTCGCGCGTGGTGAGGGTCTTCTCGCTCAGGGTCGTCCGCGCCTTCGCCGCGGCGATCTCCATGTTGGACTGGGCCAGACCGTCCTGAGCCAGGTTGATGTCGTCGGCCTGGCCGCCCTCCTTGGCCGCCGACAGCGCGGCCTCCGCGGCCTTCTGGCGAGCCTCCGTGGCCTTCTGTTGCTCCTTCGCCACCTTCAGCTCTCGCTTGCCGTCCTCCACCGACACCTTCGCCCGGTTCTCCTTCTCCTGCGCCGTGTTCACGACGAGCTGTGCCTGGCGCACGTCGTCCATCTGGTCGGCGGGCACCCTCGCCATCCAGGAGTCCTCCACCTTCGCGGTCTCCGCCTTCTTGTGGGAGTGGCTCGAGCTACATCCGCCTCCCAGCAGGAGGGCCGCGAGGACACCTCCCAAGACTCTCGGTCTGCTCGCCTGAATCATGTCGTCCCCTCCCGGTTCACGTGGCTTCGTGCTTCACGGTAGGCACGCCCCTGAGTGATGCCAGACACCCCTCTTGCCCTGTCACGTAGCAGGGTGGCGGGCGCTTTCGAGGTCGGACGGTCCTCTGTTAGTTTTGGTGGCTCAGGCGGACAACCGGGACATCGATGAAATCTCTCCTGATTCCTCTCGCGGCATCGTGTGTGGTGGTGCTGGCTTGTCGCGAGAACAAGGCCGCTGGCGATTCCCCGAAAGCCGACTCACCCGAGGCCGAGGTCAAGATGAAGGTCCCTGCGAACGGCAAGCTCGTCCCTCACAAGTTGTATGACGACAAGTTCATGGAGATGGCGATGATGCCGCTTCCGGACAACTGGATTGTCAACAACGGCAAGGCGGCGATGAGCGGCCCGGGCAACGTGAATGTCTACATGCTGCCGCTGAAGACGTTCATGTTCTCCGGCGACCCGATGATGCAACAGGTGTACGCGCGGAGCGGCCAGGCGATGCGGCCCTTCCACTCCATCGAGCAGGTCATCCAGCAGGACCTGGTGCCGATTGCGAAGAAGGAGGGCGCGAAGCTGGTGAAGCAGTACGACGCCCCGTCCATCGCGGCCTCCGACAAGAGCTTCTCGGACATGCTCTACAAGGTCGGCCCGATGCGGCAGCTCTTCCTCGCGAAGGTGACGGAGTGGGCCGACAAGAACGGCGACCCGTACATGATGGTGACCCACCTGACGGCGACAGACATGGGCAACATGGTGAACTGGAGCTACTACAGCCATGCGCTGGATGCTCCGAAGGAGCGGTACGAGGCGAGCAAGGAGGTCGTCCTCAACGCCCTGGCGAACACCCGCTACAATCCGGAGTACGTCCAGGCGTACAACCAGGGCGAGATGGCGCGAGAGCGCGCGAGCTGGGCGGCGCACAACCAGCGCATGCAGGCGAACAAGGCGGCCTTCGAGGCGCAGCAGCGCGCCTTCCATGAGAAGAACGACGCCATCAACCAGGCGATTGCCTCGAACTACGCTGACAGCAACGCCGCCTCGGACCGGAACCACCACCGGTTCATGAACTACATCAAGGACGAGGAGACGGTCCGCAACCCCAAGGATGGCAAGCGCCACCAGGTGGAGTCGGGCGCGAATCAGTACTGGATGAATGGGAATGGCCAGTACGTGCCGTCGAAAGACCCGAACTACAACCCGAACCGAGACCCGAACCTCAACCACCAGGAGTGGACCGAGACGGAAGTCGAGGAGTAGAGCCCCGGCGTGGTGGCGGGCCGCACGAGCGCCGAGGGCCACAGACCGCTCACGCAGAGAAGCACCAGCAGGGCCAGGGTCGTCCAACGCTCACGGGGTAGAAGGTCCTCGGTGGACGGCATGCCGCGCGGGCGCGGGCCCAGGAAGGCGCGCTGGAAGGCTCGCACCAGGGTGATGGCATTGAGCGCGAGCGTCGGCAGCAGTGGCAGCGCGAGCAGGGGATGGGCTCCGAGCGTGCCGCGCAGCAGCAGGTCCTCGCTGACGAAGCCGAGCGTGCCTGGGAAGCCCAGCGCGCAGAGCCCGAGCAGCAGGAAGGTGATGGCCATGCGCGGCGCGCGGGTGATGAGCCTGTGCCGTGCTTCCAGGTCCGTGGTGCCGGTGCGAGCCTCGATGGCGCGGACGAGCAGCTCCAGACCCGTGAAGGCGATGCCCATGGAGAAACACTGGAGCCACGCGCCGGAGTGTCCAGCGGGGCCACCCAGTGCCACTCCCGCGAGCAGCAGCCCCGACTGACTCACGAGCAGGAAGGCCAGCATTCGACGCAGGTCCGTCTGCACGAGCGCGAGCAGCGCGCCATACAGCGCCGCACCGGCCCCCAGGCTTCCCAACGCCGGAGCCACCGTGGCCCACTCCGCTGGCAAGAGCGGCTGCACGACATGTGTCAGGAGGTGGAGGCTCGCGGCGAGGTTCATCCAAAGGACCCCGACGCCGAGAGGGCCTCGCGTCAGCACCACGGGCAGCCAGGAATGGAAGGGCACCACCGCCAGTCGCGCGCAGATGCCGATGAGGAGCAGTGCGCAGAGCCCCACGCGCCAGCCGTGAGGCAGGAGGCTCGCGAGCTCCTCGGGTGAGAGGAAGGGGGTTCTCGGGCCCCCGTGCCAGCCCAGCATCACCAGGGTCAGCAGGACGGGCAGGGTGCCGAGGAGCAGGTACACCCGGACCGCGCGCCCGGCGGACGGCACATGTCTCCCGCGAGCAAGGGGGGCCGCCATGGCGATGAAGAAGAGGAGCCGCGGAAGCACGTCGTGTGCACAGAAGAAGCCCAGCGTGGCGCTCTCGGTGAGGAGCAGCGCGGTGAGGACTTGCCGGTGGGAGTCCTGGCGAGGGCTCGCGATGAGGGTAACGAGGGTGAGCAGCGCGACGAGTGGCAGTGCTCGTGCGCTCGGCTCATCCATGCCGAGGTGGAAGGTCGCGTTGAGCCACGGCACCGCGAGGCCGGTGCCGGTTGGAGTGCCTCCGGCGAAGTGCGGCGCGGCGATGGCGAGTACCCACGTGAGGGCCGCCGTGCCCGTAGCGATGACTCGAGCCAGCGTGGGTTGCCTCGACACGGTGAGCAGCACGGCGCCCACGAGGGGGAGCGACACCAGGATGCAGAGGAACAAGGTGGGACTCATGCGGCCCCCGTGGTGGGACTGCCTGGCGCGGACTCGGCCGGACGTGGAGCGGGGGTGACTTCCGGGCGCGAGGCTCCCGAATCGAGCCCGCCCACCCAGCGACGCTCAGCTCCATCCAACCGATGACCCAGGCGCAGCACGGGTTGAACCAGCCAGCGCTCGAACAGCACGTCGACCGCGAAGCGCTCCAGCGCCAGTCGGTAGAACCGCGTCGGCAACAGCGAGTGCGCCGTGACGATGGATGGTGCGCGTGTGTTCCGGAGCGCGGCGCGTCGTGCCTGGACGTCGCGCAGGGCGGACGGTGCGCGAAGGAGCTGGAGACAGCGCAGACACGCATGCGCCACCAGATGGACGAGCGCGAGCGTGTACAGCCCCATGCCTACCTCCACGAACATCAAGCCCACCTGTGTCAGGACCCCGTGGGCGAGCGCGCTCTTCACATCCGTCTGTACTCTCCACACGACGGTGGCGTAGATCGCCGTGAGCAGCCCCACCACCACGAGCGCACCCTTCGCCAGGGGTGCCTGCTCCAACAGTGGTGCCGTGCGCAGCAGCAGGTACAGCCCCGCATGCACGGAGAGCGCTCCGTAGAACAGCGCGCTGGACGGCGTGGGACCTTCCATGGCGCGAGGCAGCCAGCCACTGAAGGGGAACTGCGCGGACTTCCCCATGGCGGCCAGCAACAGACACAGGCTCAGCGCCGTGGCCGGAAGCGCGGAGAGGTGCATTCCCGCTCCAGGGCCGAACGCGCCGCTCCACTCCGTCGTGCCTGTCAGGTGATGCAACAGCACCAGTCCCGCCAGCAGCCCCATGTCACAGAGTCGATAGGTGCCGAAGGCCCGGAGCCCCGCGTTCAGGGGCGCGGACCGCTCGTGGAAGAAGCCGATGAGCAGCGCCGACGCGAGCCCCACCCACTCCCATCCCACGAAGAGCATGTCGAGGCTGCCACCTCCCACCAACAGCAGCATTCCCGAGGAGAACATCGACAGCAGCAGGAAGAACCGCGCGAAGCCCGGCTCCCGGTGCAGGTAGCTCACCGAGAAGCGGCCGATGAGCAGGGTGAGCAGGCTCGTCAGCAGCCACATCGTCGCCGAGAGCGGGTCGAGCTGGAGCGTCACGTCGAAGCTCGAATCGCTCGAGGAGAACCATGGACACAGCCGTATGACTCGCACGGCTTCGGGTCGAGACAGCCAATGGAAGACGGTGGCCACCGCGCAACCCCATGACAGCCACAGCGCCCCCAGCACCAGGCGCGCCACCCAACGTTCGCTGGGCGCACGGTGCAGGAACATCACCGTCCCCAGGCTGAAGAAGGCGAGCAGGGGACTCAACGGCACCATCGCCGTGAGCCAGGTCCAGGCAAGCTCAGGTACAGGCATGACGATCTTCTCCCGAGCGACACGGCGCTGGCGCGCGAATGAGGGCCGGTGGCAGGAAGTCGCGGTGGCCCTGGTACCAGTGCGACGAGGAGGCCACCTCCGGCAAGCGGGTCTTCGGGGGCGTGAGTGACTGGAAGCCGTGGCGCGTGAAGCGGTGCTGTTCTCCCGTCACCGGGTCCACGCTCACGAGCTGCACCCACTCTTGACCGATGAGCTCCTGGAGCGCGGGCTGCCGCGCGAGGATGGAAGACAACACCCCGGTGCTCGCCTCGACGATGAGGAGCAGTCGCATCGGCTCGTGAATCTCAATCATCTGTCGAGGCAACCCCGTGCGCAGGTCGCTCTCCGCGCCGTCCATGACGCCGAGCAGGCCGGTGAGGTTGTGGGGCAGCTTGGTGCCGCAGCCGTGGCGCTCGTTGTCGACGCAGGAGAAGTAGTACTCCAGGCTGATGCCCGCGCCGACGGGGCCCGCCGCCAGGAGGATGCGCTCGACGATGGCGCCGCTCGCGTCCTGGCTCGGGTCGTAGGAGATGAGGAAGGCCCTCCGGTCCAGGAACAGTCCTCGGGTGAGCGCCCTGCGCCCCACGATGCAGGCGGCGTTGGTGACATGCCCCAGCTCCGGCCGAGGCTGCCCCAGGTCCTCCGCGCGCGCCTCGACATGTCGGAGCGCCGCCGGCGCGGACAGCCCGAGGGGCGCTGACTCGAAGCGTCGGCAGCGCTCCTGGGCGGACAGTGCACGGGCCTGGTCCAGGGCCGCGCGCAGCACCGCCCATTCCCCACGCGCTGACTCCGGAAGGGCCTGCGTGTCATACAGGCTCACTTCGTCGGTGGTGGTGTTGTGCAGCCCGCCGATGAACCAGGTGGAGTCAGGGATGTGGAGACCGCGCTCCCGCAGCCTCGCGCGGACCTCGGGACGGTTCGCCATCTCCGCGAAGAGGCGCGCGTTCGGTCCTCCGTGCCGGCCACCGCATGCGCCGCAGTCATAGGCCGCCTGATGGGGATTGTTGACGCTCACCGCTCCATGGCCGAGCACCACCACCAGCGGCGCGAAGTCCCGCACCAGTCCCAGGTTCTCCAGCGATGCCGCCACCCGCGCCGCCTTCTCGTCGAGGGTGAAGCCCCGCGCCTTGCGCGTCGGTGAGTCAAGGTGGGCCTCGGGTTCGCGCAGGCTCGTGAGGCGGGTGGAGGGCCTGGGCAGGCACTTCTCGGCGAGGGCCCGTCTCAGCCGACCTCGTGCTCGCGGAAAGAGGAGCTGCCAGGGCAGGGCCAGCGCGGACAACAGGCCGAGCAGCGGCACGAAGAGCCAGGAGAGCTCCAGGGCGTGGGTGCCCTCCTGCAACATCTGGTCGAGGCGTGCCCACAGGCTCCGTCGTCTGGCTCGGGTCTCCGCCAGGGGTTGGTGCTCCTCGCGCGCCTGCTCCTCCACGACGTGCGCCGGGGTGACGACGATGGGGCACAGCGCGACGTGGCTCGCGTCGTCCAGCCCGCGATAGTCGAAGGCCACGCCGAAGAAGCCCGCGATGCCGAATGTCTCGTGTCGCGCGTCCAGTTCCTCGAAGTGGCGACGGAAGGACTCCTCCCGGTCATCCATGCAGCACATCACCTGGAAGCGCGGTGCCGTCACCGTGCGCTCGGCCTCCGGGCGGAGACGGTTGCGCGCGAGACCTCGGCACACCTCGCTTCGATAGTGGTGCTCGTAGGCTTCCTGCCAGACGCGACGCCGCGCGCTGTCGTCGAAGTCCTCCAGTCCCGCGAGCAGCTCATGCCGGGCTCGAAGTGGAAGTCCCGCCACGTCCATCGCGGACAGCGCCAGGAGCTGTGCCCACTGGAAGAGTCGCCAGCTCGCGGTCCGAGTGGATTCGAGGGGACGTCTCGCGAGTTGGGCCAGCCCGGACAGCGGGCCGGTGTAGTCGAGTCGTCGCCGGGCGACCGCGCGCAGGGCACGTCGTTCCAGGGTGAGCCGCAACGCGACGAAGTCCAGCAGCCGCGCGGGCGGTGCTCCCTCGGCGCGGTCCCCAGAGTGGTGCTCCAGCCGGTGCATCATCCCCGCCCAGCCCGGCAGCGCGAGCAGTACGCGGACGAGGTAGGGCTCCCAGTCGGCCTCGGCCACGCCCAGTTCGTCGAGTATGCCGAGCACCGTGTGCTCCGGTTCGGCCACCAGGTCGTCTTCCAGTCCGTCCAGCCAGTCGGGCGCGACGCCGAGCCCGTCGCGCATCATCGCCACCCAGGCCGTGTGCAGGCCGTGCTCCCGGCCCGGCAGGCTCCAATTCGCGACGCCTTCATCCAGGAATGCCGCGCAGGCACGGATGAGAACGGGGTGGATCAAGTCATTCACATCCTCGCCCGTGGCCTGGAGCAGCAGCTCGCGATGGCTGCGCGGCTCCGTCGTTCGCGGAGGGACGCTCTGCTCGTCGGATACTGTTTTCGTCGTGCGACATGCGGCCCACAGGGCTCGCACCGCGAAGGTCTCAGGCGCGTGCTCCAGTTGCTCACGGAGCGAGCGCAGGCCGCCGTCCCCTCCGAACACCGTGGCCAGCTCGGAGGTGACTCTCGACGCCTCCGCGCTCAACCAGCCTTCCACCGTGAGCGCCGTCTGCCCATCGAGCTGGCGCGACACGCGGTCGACGTAGGCGTTCACGCGACCGGACGGGACACCCAGCAGTCGCAGCGCCACATCCACGGGAAGGGGCCGTGGAATGTCGCTCGCCGCCGTAAGTACGGTGGACACAATGTCGGGGTCGAGCAGCGCACACGCCAGCTCTGTCATCGTCCAGTCCCGGCCCACCCGCTCCAGCCACGCGCGTACCTCCGTGGTCGAGCGTCGGAGCAGCGCATGCCGCGTGGTGGGCGGCAGGTCCGCGCGGAGCCGGTCCGCCGCGCCGCGCTCCTCCAACTTCCAGCGAAGCGAGGCCTCCGACTCCGCTTCCACCGGATGAAGCAGCGCGAGCAGCGTCAGCGCCGTCGCATCACATGTCAGCTCCTCCGGTGGCGTGACACGGGGCGCGCCCGGCTCCGCGAGCACCGCCCGCAAGTCCTGGTCGGTGATGCGGCCCTGTCGGTACAACTCCAGGAATCGCGCCTCGGAGAGATATCCCTCCGCGCCGAAGGTCCGGCTCGCGGTGGCCACCGCCTCGTGGAAGGGCAGGTGTTGAAACGCGTGCAGCGTGTTGTGGTGCACGAACACGCCGATGGGGCCCTGGGCGGGAAGGACGTGGCTGGCCCGGGCCAGCGCGGCGCGCAGCCTCGTGCCCCGGTCTTCGGAGGGCGAAGTCAGACAAGTGGCGTGGGTCATGGCTTCGCCTCAGGGCGTGAGACCCAGGTCTCCGGCCGGCGCCTTCTTCCGCGCGGACAAGGGATGCGAAGACAGCCCCCGATGTCGCTCCAGCCCGAGCACCTTCAGCTGCCGCCCCTCCCGGGCCCGCTCCACCTCCAGCTCGTGCAGCCGCTGCATCACCGTGTGGTCCACCAGCCGGGCTTCCGTCAGGTCGACCTCGATGCGTTGCGCCTGGGCGTGACGGTCCAGCAGCGTCTTGAACGCCAGGAAGTTGGTGAACACCGCCGCGCTGCGCACGCGCAACACCACCCGGTCCGCGCTCACCTGCTCGTCGATGTCGGGACGGAACATCTCCCGGGGCGAGGCCCCATTGACCAGATGCACCCCCGCCTTCAAGACGATGCCCGCGGCCACGCCCACCAGCAGGTCCGTGGCCAGCGTGACGACCAACGTGACGCAGAAGATGAGCACCTGCTCCGCCCCCACGCGGTACGCCTTCACCAGCTCACCCGGCGACGCCAGTCGGAAGCCCGTGAAGATGAGCATGCTCGCCAACGCGGCCAGCGGAATCCGGTGGATGAGCCCCGGCGCGAACGCCACGAACAACAACAGGAACAGTCCGTGGAAGAAGTTCGACAGCCGGCTCCTCGCGCCCTGGCTCAAGTTGGCGGAGCTGCGCACCACCTCCGAAATCATCGGCAGTCCGCCCAAGAGACCCGCCACCAGGTTGCCCAGCCCCGTGGCGAACAAGTCCTTGTCCAGGTCCGAGCGGCGCTGCTCCGGGTCCAGCAGGTCCACCGCCTTCACCGTCAACAGCGACTCCACGCTGCCCACCAGCGCGAACATCACCACGTACTTGAGCCCCAGCACGGACAACACGCCGGAGAAGTCCGGGAAGGTGAGCGCCGTGAGCAGGTTGCTCGGCAGGTTCACCAGGTGATTCGGCCCCACGGTGAAGACGGCGTGCGAGAAGGTGAACGTGTGCGCG
Source organism: Myxococcus sp. AM011 (assembly GCF_013372595.1). Lineage (NCBI taxonomy): Bacteria > Pseudomonadati > Myxococcota > Myxococcia > Myxococcales > Myxococcaceae > Myxococcus > Myxococcus sp. AM011. The sequence goes on along the minus strand of NZ_JABXEM010000022.1, from coordinate 45,357 downwards.
TGCTCCAGGTCGAACCCCAGCCCCAGCGGCACCGCGACGGCCAGCACCAGCAGGGGCGCCGGTATCCGCCGGAGCCACGTCACCCGCTGACTGAGCGCCGCATGGCCGAACAGCAACACCAGGCCGAGCCCTCCGATGAGCGCAATCTCCGGATTCAGCCGCGCCACGCTCGCCGGCACCTCCGCCAGCAACCCCAGCGGCGCCCGCGCCACGGGAGTGACTCCCAGCAGCACGTGGACCTGCCTGGCGCAGATGGTGACGCCGATGGCCGCGAGCATCCCGTGCACCACCGCTGACGGGAACAGGTCCCCCAGCCGTCCCGCGCGCAGCGCCGCGAAGAGCATCTGCAGGCACGCCGCCACCACGATGGTCCCCAGCGCCCGCCGGTAGCCGAGCACGCCATCGCCTCCCCCCAGCTCCGTCACCGCCCCCAGCGCGATGACGATGAGCCCCGCCGCGGGCCCCTTGATGGTCAGCCGCGCGCTGCCCGCCCAGGACGACAAGAGGCCCCCCACCACCGCCGTGAGGATGCCAGCCACGGGCGGAAAGCCGCTCGCCATCGCGATACCCAGACACAATGGCAACGCGAGCAGGAAGACGAGAAAACCCGAGACAAGGTCTTGCTTCCAGGGTGCCTGTCCCTGGGTCTCAGGCGAATGACTGACATTGGACTGCGTAGCTCGCATGGCGCCGCCCCCTCGACAACGAGAGATGGAACGAGCCGCGCTCCGGTTCCCGGGCTTGTATTGATTTCCTGGGCAGTCCATTGCCCGCATGGGGTGTCTTGGTTTCTCAGGGGATGGGGCCGTGTCTGGATTGAAAATGAAACAGAGTGGGTCACTCGAGGAACCGAGCGCGCGGGAGTGCTTCGAGGCCGCCGTGGAGCCGCTGCTGCCCCGGCTCCACCGCTTCTGCCTGGCGCTGTGCCGGAGCCGGCAGGAGGCGGAGGACCTGTTGCAGGACTCGCTGGTGCGCGCGTACCTGCACCGGGACTCGCGGGACTCCGGCTCGTGGCTGGGGTGGCTGTGTGGAATCGCACGGCACCAGTTCCTGGAGCAGCGGCGCTCGCAGGCGCGGCGGCGCTCGTTGCTGGACTCGGTGCTGGAGGGGGCCTCTTCGGTGCTGGGCTCGCTGTTCTCGGGCGGCATCGAACAGCCGGACCCGGAGGCGCGACTGTGCCGCGCGGAGGAGGCGGAGCGGGTGCTGGCGTGTCTTCACGCGCTGCCGGAGAAGTTCCGCCTCGTCGTCCTGCTGTGTGACGTGGAGGACCTGGACTACGAGGAGGTGGCGCGGGTGCTCGGGGTGCCGCTCGGCACGGTGAAGAGTCGACACTCCCGGGGGCGCGCGCGGCTGGGGGTGTTGTTCCTGGCGGCCTCCAACCCCCAGGCTCAGGCCTTCAGCGAAGGAGGCCGTCCATGAGCGCTCAGGATGAGGGCGGGCCACCTCCGCTCCCCGGGGAGGTCCACGCGGCCCTCCGGGCGCTTCGGGCGGAGAAGCCCTCTGCCCACTTGAGGGCCCGGCTCCAGGCCGCGCTCGTCCGGGCCGAGCAGTCCGGCGGTCCTCCCGCGACGAAGCCTCATCCCCGTTTCTCCGTGGCGCACCACCCCGCCACCCGGGTGCTGGTGGGCGCGTTGCTGACGGGGGCGCTGGTCCTGCTGCTGCTCCCTCGACCTCCAGGTCCGGAGCTGCTGCCGGCCCGGGAGGTCGCCTTCCAGCTCCCGGGCGACGGAGAGGGTTGGCTGGAGCTTCCCTGGACCCATCGGGTCCACTTCGGAGAACCCGCCACCATCCGGCTGGTGAGCTCGCCCCCCCTGGCGGTCCACCCCCACCCGCGCGACGTGCTCTCCCAGGGGCTGGTGGACTGCGATGAGGACCGCTGCGTCCACGCCTTCACCGCGCGGACCGGGGACGCCGCCACGCTTTTGAGAGTGCGCATCGAAAAACCGGGGCGTTATGATCTCAGGGTGTCGCATGCCTCGGATGTCCGGCATGTCCAGGAGCACTTCGTCGTGGTCGCTGACCCCTGACCTATCCCTCGCGTCCGCACCCTGTAACCAATCCAGGGGCGCGGCCGCGGGGTTTTGCGGTATGAGCCCCTTATGTCTCCTTCCGAGCAAGCGCCGCGACAGGACGCGCGCGTGACCACTGGCGTGCCTGGCCTCGACGGCGTGCTGGGGGGTGGCCTCGTCACCTCGGGTGTCTACATCGTCGTGGGTGAGCCCGGGGCGGGCAAGACGCTCTTCGCCAACCAGCTCTGCTACCACCAGGGACGTGGAGGGGCGCGGTGCCTCTACGTCACGCTGCTGGCCGAGTCGCACGCTCGCATGCTCGCCAACATGCGCGACATGGCCTTCTTCGACTCCGCGCTGCTGCCCGAGAGCGTCTACTACGTCAGCGGCTTCCGCACACTGGAGGAGCAGGGCCTGCCCGGGCTCCTGGAGCTGCTGCGGCGCGAGGTGCGCAACCACAACACCAGCATCCTCATCCTGGATGGCCTGGTGCAGGCGCAGGAGGCGGCCGGCAGCAGCCGCGACTTCAAGAAATTCATCCACGAACTGCAGGTGTCCGCGGGCCTGTCCCGCTTCACCGCGCTGATGCTCACCAGCGCCAACGGCCCCACCGTCCACCCGGAATACACCATGGTGGATGGCATCCTGGAGCTGCGCGAGCGCACCCTGGGCGTGCGCTCCTGGCGAGAGCTCCAGGTCCGCAAGTTCCGGGGTGGCGCCACCCTGAGCGGCGTGCACACCTTCCGTATCTCCAATGACGGGCTGGAGGTCTTCCCCCGGCTGGAGGCGCGCATGCGGCGCACCCAGCCGCCAGACCCTGGGAACGAGCGGGTGCACTTCGGAATCCCCTCGATGGATGCGCTCTTTCCAGGGGGGCTGGCGAAGGGCTCCACGTCGCTGATGCTCGGGCCTCCTGGCAGCGGCAAGACGCTGATGGGAAGCAGCCTGCTCGCCGAGGGACTGAGGCGGGGCGAGCGCTGCCTGTACATGGGCTTCTACGAGTCGCCCGAGCGGCTGCTCCACAAGGTGGCGGCCGCCGGCATGGACATGTCCGAGGCGGTGAAGGAGGGGAGGATGCACATCCTCTGGCAACCCCCCGCCGAGTGCATCCTGGATATCCTGGCGGACCAGCTCTTGAGCGCGGTGCGGCGCCATCAGGTGACGCGGGTGTTCGTGGATGGGCTGAGCGCGATGAGCCAGGCGGCGCCGGACAGCTCGCGCATCAGCTCGTTCTTCGCCGCGCTCACCCAGGAGCTGCGCATCCAGTGCGCGACCACCTTCTTCAGCCTTGAGACGCCCCGCCTCTTCGGGCCCGTGCTCGACATGCCGCTGGAAGTGGGCCCCTCCGCCGTGGCGGAGAACCTCTTCTTCCTGCGGCACGTGGAGCTGGAAGGGCGTCTTCGCCGCCTGCTGACCATCTTCAAGCTGCGGGACACCGACTACGACCCCTCCATCCGGGAGTTCCTCATCTCCCGACAAGGAATCGAGGTGCTGCCCCCCTTCGACGTTGCCCTGGACACCCTGTTGACGGGCCTTGCCCGACACCGGACCGGTGGCCATCCCTGATTCGTGAGGAGCGAAGCCCGCCCGTATGGAGACGGTCCTGGTGGTGGATGACGAGGAGGGCATCCTGGAAGCCCTCGCGGATCTCCTGAGAGAGGAGGGCTACCGCGTCCTGACGGCCTCGCATGGCCGTGAGGCGCTGGAGCGGATGAGCGAGCTGCGCCCGGACCTGGTCCTCACTGACTGGATGATGCCGGTGCTGGACGGCCCCGAGCTCATCAAACGCATCCGCGCGGAGCCGAGCTGGGCCGGGGTGGCGCTGCTGGGCATGAGCGCGGTGGACGTGGGCCCCCTGCGGGCCCATTACCCGGGCATTCCCTTCCTCCAGAAGCCCTTCGACATCCCCGCGCTGATGAAGCAGGTTCGCAAGGCGCTGGATGGCAAGCGCGCCGCCTCCGGCTGACGACACGGAAGGTCTCCGGCAAGCCCCCATGTTCCATCTGCTCAAGCTCGGTCCCGTGCCGCTCTCCCAGGGGAGCACGCAGGTCTATCTGCGCATCACCGAAAGCGGCGAGCCGTCCCAGCCCGTCTTCGAGCAGGACGACGCGGCGGGCCTGCGGGTGCTGCTGGAGGGGCTGGAGGATTTGAGCGGGGTGCGATGTGAGCCCGCGCTCGCGGAGGCCGGGGAGGCGCTGGGCGTGGCGGTGGCGGAGCCCCCGGCGGCGGCGCTCTCCTCGCGCGCGGCCATCGCCACGTTCCTGGCCTGGGGACAGCGGGGGTTGTCCGCGCTGGGCTCGGACAAGGCGCTGCTCTTCGTCCAGGCGGCCACCGAGTTCTGGGAAGCGCGGCCCTGGACGTACTGGGACGACAGCCAGCCCTTCGAGGTGGCGGTCTCCGGACCCCTGAATCACACCTTCGAGGGGTGCGTCTTCCACATGGATGATGGGCGGGCGGGGCTGGCGCTGTACTTCAAGCCGGGCGCGCTCCAGATGCTGATGGAGATGCAGGCGCGGGGGCAGGCCGAGGCCGCGCAGGAGCTGCCCGCCATCGCCGTCACGCTGGACACGACGCCGGCCTACGCCGTGGAGGCGCTGACCTCCGCCCACCGCGTGCCCCGGCTCCCCATGCCGCTGAAGACGGGGAAGGACGGCGTGGGCGTGCCGTCCTCGGTGGAGGCGCTGCTGCTGGTGGCCGCGCTGCGCGCCGTGGCTCGGCTGTCTCCCGAGCAGCAGGAAGTGCTCAGCAGCGTGGTGGCGGGGGATGCGCGCATGGAAGTCCACGTGCGGGCCCCCACGCCCCGGCTGCGGCACTAGGCCCCCGGGCCTCGGCAAGGCGTTCCGTACTTCACGGCGAGTCATGAGCCCCGCGGGGCAAGTGTTGGCTGGCTCACGAAGCGGGGCCGCAGTGTCCGGTGCCTGTCATCCAGCCCTCCCGAGGGGACTATCCGCGCTCGGGGGAGTCGCGGGAGAACGGAGCCCTTCCGAAAGTTTCCGTTCCCGGCAGCCGAGGGCCGAGCCCTCCCGGGAATGAGCTGGGGCTCTCAATGACTGTGAAGAAGGTGGTCTCCCGCCGCGCCGCGCCTCCACCGCCATCGCGCTCCGTGGTGGACGACTCGGACACCTTGGACTCGCGCCAGCTCCTGCGCGTGCTCACCGCCGTGCGCAAGGGTGACTTCTCCGTGCGCATGCCCGTGGACAAGGTGGGCAACGCCGGCAAGGTGGCCGACTCGCTCAATGAAATCATCGAGCTCAACGAGCGCATGGCGCACGAGTTCGAGCGCATTGGCAGCGTGGTGGGCAAGGAGGGCCGCATCACCCAGCGCGCCAACGTGGTGAGCGCCGTGGGCTCGTGGGCCGACTGCGTGGAGTCGGTGAACACGCTGGTGGCGGACCTGGTGCAGCCCACCACGGAGATGGGCCGCGTCATCGGCGCCGTGGCCAAGGGAGACCTGTCCCAGACGGTGGCCCTGGAGGTGGATGGCCGCCCGCTCAAGGGCGAGTTCCTGCGCACCGCCCGGCTGGTGAACGGCATGGTGGAGCAGCTCGGCGCGTTCGCCTCGGAAGTGACGCGCGTGGCCCGTGAGGTGGGTACGGAAGGGAAGCTCGGAGGTCAGGCCCGGGTGAAGGGCGTGGCCGGCACGTGGAAGGACCTCACGGACAACGTGAACTCCATGGCCTCCAACCTCACGTCCCAGGTGCGCAACATCGCCGAGGTGACGACGGCGGTGGCCAAGGGAGATTTGTCCAAGAAAATCACCGTGGACGTGCGCGGCGAGATTCTGGAGCTGAAGAACACCATCAACACCATGGTGGATCAGCTCTCGTCCTTCGCCTCGGAAGTGACGCGCGTCGCGCGCGAAGTCGGCACGGAAGGAAAGCTGGGCGGACAGGCCGTGGTGAAGGGCGTGGGTGGCACGTGGAAGGACCTCACGGACAACGTGAACTCCATGGCCTCCAACCTCACCTCCCAGGTGCGCAACATCGCCGAGGTGACGACGGCGGTGGCGAACGGAGACCTCTCCAAGAAAATCACCGTCGACGTGCGCGGCGAAATCCTGGAGCTGAAGAACACCATCAACACGATGGTGGACCAGCTCAACTCGTTCGCCTCCGAGGTGACGCGCGTCGCGCGCGAAGTGGGCACCGAGGGCAAGCTGGGCGGACAGGCCGTGGTGAAGGGCGTGGCGGGCACGTGGAAGGACCTCACGGACAACGTGAACTCCATGGCCTCCAACCTGACGTCCCAGGTGCGCAACATCGCCGAGGTGACGACGGCGGTGGCCAATGGAGACCTGTCGAAGAAAATCACCGTCGACGTGCAGGGTGAAATCCTGGAGCTGAAGAACACCATCAACACGATGGTGGACCAGCTCAACTCGTTCGCGTCCGAGGTGACGCGCGTTGCTCGCGAAGTCGGCACCGAGGGCAAGCTGGGTGGACAGGCCGTGGTGCGCGGCGTCGGTGGTACGTGGAAGGACCTCACCGACAACGTGAACTCGATGGCGTCCAACCTGACGGCTCAGGTGCGCAACATCGCCGACGTGACGACGGCGGTGGCCAAGGGCGACCTGTCGAAGAAAATCACGGTGGATGCGCGCGGTGAGGTGCTGGAGCTGAAGAACACCATCAACACGATGGTGGACCAGCTCTCGTCGTTCGCGTCCGAGGTGACGCGCGTCGCGAAGGAGGTCGGCACCGAGGGCAAGCTGGGCGGACAGGCCGTGGTGCGCGGCGTCGGTGGTACGTGGAAGGACCTCACCGACAACGTGAACTCGATGGCGTCCAACCTGACTTCGCAGGTGCGCAACATCGCCGAAGTCACCATGGCGGTGGCCCGCGGAGACCTGTCGAAGAAAATCACCGTCGACGTGCGCGGCGAGATTCTGGAGCTGAAGAACACCATCAACACGATGGTGGATCAGCTCAACTCGTTCGCCTCCGAGGTGACACGCGTCGCGCGTGAGGTGGGCACGGAAGGCAAGCTGGGCGGACAGGCCGTGGTGCGCGGCGTCGGCGGTACGTGGAAGGACCTCACCGACAACGTGAACTCGATGGCGTCCAACCTCACCGCGCAGGTGCGAAACATCGCCGAGGTGACGACGGCGGTGGCGAACGGAGACCTCTCCAAGAAAATCACCGTCGACGTGCGCGGCGAAATCCTGGAGCTGAAGAACACCATCAACACGATGGTGGACCAGCTCAACTCGTTCGCGTCCGAGGTGACACGCGTCGCGCGCGAAGTCGGCACGGAAGGAAAGCTGGGCGGACAGGCCATCGTGAAGGGCGTGGCGGGCACGTGGAAGGACCTCACGGACAACGTGAACTCCATGGCCTCCAACCTGACGGCGCAGGTGCGCAACATCGCCGAGGTGACGACGGCGGTGGCTCGCGGAGACCTCTCCAAGAAAATCACGGTGGATGTGCAGGGTGAAATCGCGGAGCTGAAGAACACCATCAACACCATGGTGGATCAGCTCTCCTCCTTCGCGTCCGAAGTGACACGCGTGGCTCGCGAAGTCGGCACGGAAGGCAAGCTGGGCGGGCAGGCGGACGTGAAGGGCGTGGGTGGTACGTGGAAGGACCTCACGGACAACGTGAACTCCATGGCCTCCAACCTCACCACGCAGGTGCGCGGCATCGCCAAGGTGGTGACGGCGGTCGCCAACGGTGACTTGAAGCGCAAGCTCGTCGTGGACGCGAAGGGCGAAATCGCCGAGCTGGCGGACACCATCAACGGGATGATTGACACCCTGGCGGTGTTCGCCGACCAGGTGACGACGGTGGCCCGCGAGGTGGGCATCGAAGGGAAGCTGGGCGGACAGGCGCGCGTGCCCGGCACGGCCGGCATCTGGCGCGACCTCACCGACAACGTGAATCAGCTCGCCGCCAACCTGACGACGCAGGTGCGCGCCATCGCCGAGGTGGCCACGGCGGTGACGAAGGGTGACCTCACGCGGTTCATCACCGTGTCCGCGCAGGGCGAAGTGGCCGCCCTGAAGGACAACATCAACGAGATGATTCGCAACCTGAAGGACACCACGCGAAAGAACACGGAGCAGGACTGGCTCAAGACCAACCTGGCCAAGTTCACCCGCGTCCTCCAGGGCCAGCGGGATTTGCTCACGGTGTCCAAGGTCATCCTGTCGGAGCTGGCGCCGCTGGTGGACGCGCAGCACGGCGTCTTCTACATCTCCGAGCGCGCCGAGGCCGGGGAGCAGATTCTCAAGCTGCTGGCGTCGTACGCGTACCGCGAGCGCAAGGGGCTCTCGAACAGCTTCAGGCTGGGCGAGGGACTGGTCGGCCAGTGCGCGCTGGAGAAGGAGCCCATCCTCCTGTCGGACGTGCCGGACACATACATCCGCATCTCCTCCGGCTTGGGCGAGGAGGTGCCGCGCAACATCGTCGTGCTGCCGGTGCTCTTCGAAGGCGAAATCAAGGCCGTCATCGAGCTGGCCTCGTTCCACCGCTTCAGCGACGTGCACCTGGGCTTCCTGGAGCAGCTCACGGAGTCCATCGGCATCGTCCTCAACACCATCGCCGCGAACATGCGCACGGAGGCGCTGCTCAAGCAGTCGCAGGCGCTCACCGATGAGCTCCGCAAGCAGCAGGAGGAGCTGACGGAGACGAACAAGCGCCTGGAGCAGCAGGCCACGTCGCTCCAGCAGTCCGAGGAGTTGCTCAAGCGGCAGCAGGAGGAGCTGCGCCGCACCAACGAGGAGCTCCAGGAGAAGGCGAAGCTGCTCTCCGAGCAGAAGACGGAGGTGGAGCGGAAGAACGGCGAAGTCGAGCAGGCCAAGCGCGCGCTCGAGGAGAAGGCGGAGCAGCTCAGCCTCACCTCCAAGTACAAGAGCGAGTTCCTGGCCAACATGAGCCACGAGCTGCGCACGCCGCTCAACTCGCTGCTCATCCTCAGTCAGACGCTCAGCGACAACGTCGAGGGCAACCTCACCGGGCGGCAGGTGGAGTTCGCCCGGACGATTCACGCCTCCGGCGCGGACCTGCTGGAGCTCATCAACGACATCCTCGACCTGTCGAAGATTGAGTCCGGCACCATGACGGTGGACGTGGGCCCGCTGCGCTTCAGCGACCTGCGCGAGTTCGTGGACCGCACCTTCCGGCAGGTGGCGGACAAGAAGGGCCTCCAGTTCGACATCGACCTGGCGCGGGGCATGGCCGGCGAGGTGGAGACGGACGCCAAGCGGCTCCAGCAGGTGCTCAAGAACCTCTTGTCCAACGCCTTCAAGTTCACCGAGTCCGGCTCGGTGGCGCTCGACATCGGCATGGCCCAGGGCGGCTGGACGCCGGACCACCCGGTGCTCTCCACCGCGCCCTCGGTGGTGGCCTTCTCCGTGCGAGACACGGGCATCGGCATCCCCAAGGACAAGCACCACATCATCTTCGAGGCGTTCCAGCAGGCGGACGGCTCCACCGCGCGCAAGTACGGCGGCACCGGCCTGGGTCTGTCCATCAGCCGTGAAATCGCCAGGCTCCTCGGCGGTGAAATCCGGCTGGAGAGCGAGCCGGGCCAGGGCAGCGTCTTCACCCTGTACCTGCCCCTGGACTTCGTGGCGGACCGGCCGGGACAGCAGGACACCTCGCGGACGGTGCCCGCGGCCGCCGCCCTGGCCCACACGGCCTCGCTGGTGCCGCCGCTCCACCTGGAGGAGGTGGTGCCCGCCGTCTCGCTGGCGTCGCTGGGCATCGACGATGACCGGCTGTCCATCCAGCCCGGGGACAAGGTGCTGCTCGCGGTGACACACGTGCCGGACCACGCGGCCCGGCTGCGCGCGGCGGCGCAGGGCGCGGGCTTCAAGGTGATTGTCTCCACGGAGGTGGAGGGCGCGCTGGACGCCGTGCGCAACGCGCGGCCGGTGGCCGTGGCGGTGGACCTGGACCTGCCGGAGATGGCGGGCTGGGTGGTGCTCGACAGGCTCAAGCACGACGCGGGCACGCGCGCGTTGCCCGTGTACACGGTGTCCGACGCGGACCACCGCGAGCGCTCGCTCAACCTGGGCGCCATCGGCCACCTGCGCGCGGCGGCGGACCCGGAGGCGGCGGCGTCTGCGCTGGCCTCCCTGCGCGACTTCGTGGAGCGCGAGGGCCGGGGCCTGCTCATCGTCGAGGACGACCCCGTGCACCGGCAGACGCTGCTGGAACTCCTGGGCAGCGAGGATGTGCAGACGGTGGCGGTGGGCACGGCGGCGGACGCACTGGCGGCGCTGGCCGAGCGACGGTTCGACTGCATGGTGCTCGATTTGGGTCTGCCGGACCTGCCTGGCACGGAGCTCATCCGCCGCGTGCGCGAGGCGCATGGCGCCAGCGGCCCGCCCATCATCGTCTACACGGGCCGCGAGCTGTCGCGCGCCCAGGAGACGGAGCTGCGCCGGGTGGCGGAGGCCATCGTCGTCAAGGACGCGCAGAGCCCCGAGCGCCTCCTGGAGGAGACCAGCCTGTTCCTGCACCGCTCGCCCGCGAACCTGTCCGAGTCCAAGCGCCGCATGCTGGAGAAGGCGCGCGAGAGAGACCCGTTGCTCGTCAACCGCAAGGTGCTGGTGGTGGACGACGACGTGCGCAACATCTTCGCCCTCAACACCGTGCTGGAGCGCTACGGCATGAAGGTGGCCTTCGCGGAGAGCGCGCGCGAGGGGCTGGCGCAGTTGGAGACGGACCCGGACATCGAGCTGGTGTTGATGGACGTGATGATGCCGGAGATGGACGGCTACCAGGCCATGCGCGCCATCCGCCGCATGGAGCGCGTGGCGCACCTGCCGATTCTCGCCCTCACCGCCAAGGCGATGAAGGGAGACCGCGAGAAGTGCCTGGAGGCGGGCGCGTCCGACTACATCACCAAACCGGTGGATATCGAGAAGCTGCTCAGCCTGCTGCGCGTGTGGCTGCACGCGCCGCGAGGCGTCTCGGCGCGAGGCCCGCGCACGGAGATCTCCGGGTGAGCGCCACGGCTTCGGCGGCGGCCCTGGAGACGCTGGAGGCGGACCTGCTCCTGGAGGGCGTGGCCCGCCACTGGGGCTTCGACTTGCGCAGCCACTCCCGGCCGCGGCTGCTGCGGCGGCTGCGGCGCCACCTGCGCGAGGAGCGCCTGGAGTCCTTCTCCGCGCTCCAGGCCCGCGTGCTGCACGACAGCGAGGCGCTGGAGGGCCTCTTGCGCGCGCTGTCCAGCACGCCTCCGGGTCTCTTCGCGGACGCGGCCTTCTTCCGCGACTTCCGCGCGCGCGTGGTGCCGGTGCTGCGCACGTGGCCGTCCGTGCGCGTCTGGCACGCGGGCTGCGGCACGGGTGAGGACACCTATGCCCTGGCCATCCTGCTGCACGAGGAGGGCCTGTGGGGCCGCTGCCGGCTCTACGCGTCGGATGCCAGCGAGGGGCTCCTGGCGGACGCGCGCACCGGCGTGCTGCCGCTGCCCGGCGAGGACGACGCGCGCCGCCACGCGGAGTCGGGCGGGAGGGGCTCGCTGTCGGACTACTACACGCGCGACGGCAACTGGGCGCTGCTCCAGCCGAAGCTGCGCGACGGCATCTTCTTCACCCAGCACAACCTGACCATCGACGGCTCGTTCAACGAGTTCCACGTCATCCTGTGCCGGGACACGCTGCTGTCCTTCAATCGCGCCCTGCACAACCGCGTGCACGCGCGGCTGTACGAGAGCCTGGCCCGCTTCGGCTTCCTGTGCCTGGGGCGCAAGGAGTCGCTCGCGCGCACGCCGCACGCCGCCGCCTACGAAGAGCTGGAGGGCAGCGGCCACATCTTCCGGAGGGTGACATGAGCGTGGGCCTGCTGGTGGTGGGGGCGCCTCGGAGCGCGGGGGCGGACGTGGAGACGCTGCTGTCCGTGCTGCCGGCGCACCTGCCGACGCCCGTCGTCGTCGCGCTGCACCGGGGGCCACATGACCTGCTGGCCGCGCCGCTGGGCCGTCGCTGCGCGCTGCCGGTGGTGGAGCCGGACGACAAGGACGACCTGGTGCCCGGCCGCGTGTACCTGGCGCCGTGGGGCTATCACCTGCTGGTGGACCGGGGCAGCGTGGCCCTGTCCGTGGAGCCTCCCGAGCACGGCTGCCGTCCCGCCATCGACGCCCTCTTCGAGTCCGCGGCGGACAGCTACGGCGCGGCCGCCGCCGCGCTGCTCTTCGCCGGCCATGAAGACGGCCAGGAGGGCCTGAACCTCCTCCAGGCGCGGGGCGGACGCGTGGCCGTGGTGCGAGGCGGGTCCGAGGGCGGCGAGGGGCAGGAGGGCGAGGTGGAGCGCCTGTCGCTCGCCGAGGTGGGAGGATGGCTGACGCGGCTGGCCTACGTGGCGCGCGGCCGGGTGCAGCCATGAGCGCCACGCCCCCGCGGGGCCCGGCGCTCTCCGTGGAGCCCGCCTGCATCCTCCTCGTCGACGACCAGCCGGAGGGACTGCTGGCGCTGGAGGCGACGCTGGCGCCGCTGGGGCAGAAGCTCCTCACCGCGAAGAGTGGCCGCGAGGCGCTGCGCCACCTGCTCACCCAGGACTTCGCCGCCATCCTCCTGGACGTCGTCATGCCGGGCATGGACGGCTTCGAGACGGCGAGCCTCATCCGCGAGCGCGAGCGCAGCCGCAACACCCCCATCCTCTTCCTCACCGCCCTGTCGCGCGGCCAGCTCCCGGAGCTGCGCGCCTACGCGGTGGGCGCGGTGGACTACCTGCTCAAGCCCTATGAGCCGGAAATCCTCCGCTCGAAGGTCGGCGTCTTCGTGGACCTGTTCCGCAAGACGGAGCTGGTGCGGCGTCAGGCGGAGGCGCTGCGCGAGACGCAGCGGCGCGAGCACGAGAGCGAGCTGGCGGAGGCCCATCGGCGCATGGAGGTGGAGCGGGCCCGCGCGCGCGAGGAGCACCTGCGCCGGGAGATGGAGTCACACCGCAACCAGCAGCGCTGGCTGGAGGCCGTATTGACGGCGCTGCCCACGCCCCTGGCCCTGGTGGAGCCGGGCAGCGGCCACACCCTGCTGGCCAACCGGGCCGCCCAGGGACTGGCCGGTGGGTGTCTGGCGTATCGCGAGGCGCAGGGCCTCCACGAGGGCGTCATCGTCCGGGGACAGGATGGAATCGCGCTGCCGCAGGACGCGCAGCCGCTGATGCGCGCGGCCCGGGGCGAGACGCTCCAGGGCTTCCATGTGGACTGGGAGCTGGGCGAACAGCGCGGCTCGGTGCGCGCCTTCAGCACGCTCTTGCCGAAGATGTACGGGCGTCCGGAGACGGTGCTGCTGGCGCTGCTCGACGTCACGGGCCCCAGCGCCACCGAGCAGCTCGTCGAGGGCCTGCGACACCTGGTGCCTACCCCCGTGACGCCGCCGGAGCAGGGAGCCGGGCAGGGCCTCCCCACAAGGCTCCGCGACCCACCGGCGGACCTCCCCTCGCCCGAAGCTGAACACCCTCGGGCAGGAAAAGGTTGACGCACAAAATAACGGGAGCATGTTGGCTGCGTGAGCGACGCCGGACTGCCCCCGCGGGTCCAGCGCTTCATCACGACGCACATCGACTCCCTGGAGAAGCTGGAAGTGCTTCTCCTGCTCCGTGCCCATCCGGGACGGGAGTGGACCGCGTCATCGGTGAGCCTGGAGCTGCGCATCACAGAACCCTCCGCGGCCGCGAGGCTGACGGACCTCACCGCGCGCAGGCTGCTGGTGGGCGACGGCGGAGCCGTGCCCGTCTATCGTTTCAGTCCCGCGAGCTCGGAAGACGCGCAGGCGGTGACGGAGCTGGCGGCGGTGTACGGTGCGCGGCGGGTGAGTGTCATCTCCTTCATCTTCTCCCGGCCGTTGGACAAGGTCCGGGGCTTCGCTGAAGCCTTCGTGCTGAAGAAGGACAGGGACGGCGACAATGGCTGAGGCGGTCTACATCCTCTGTGCCTTGACCAGCGTGGCGTGCGCGGTGCTGCTGTTGCGCGCGTGGAAGAGCAGCCAGTCCCGGCTGCTCCTGTGGAGCGGGCTGTGCTTCGTGGGCATGGCGGTCAGCAACGTGCTGCTCTTCGTGGACCTGGTGGTTCTGCCCACCACCATCGACCTGTACATGCCACGCCTGCTGGCCGGCCTGGTCAGTGTCTCCATCCTGCTGTACGGCCTCATCTGGGATGCTTCGTGAGGTAGCTCGCCCATGCTCAGGTCCATGCTCAACGGCGCGGCGGCGATGGGCTGGTTGGCCTGTGCCTTGTTCTTCCTGCGCTTCTGGAAGCAGTCGCACGAGCGCCTGTTCGCCTTCTTCTCGTTGGCGTTCGCGCTGCTGGGGGTGAACTCGGTGGCGGCCGCGCTGCTGGAGTCGATGGACGAGCGCCGCTACTACCTCTACGTGGCGCGGCTTGTCGCCTTCCTCATCATCCTCTACGCCATCTGGGACAAGAACCGCGCGAGTCGACGCGGGTGATGTCGCGGGCCTCACGCTCGCGCCGCGTTCAGTGGTGAGGGGCGTGGTGGGTGGTTTTCCTGCTCGCACAGGAGAACCCGCACATGCGTCTGAGTCGCCGTGGCTTTCTTCGTCTCTCCGCGCTCGGAGGTGGAGCGCTTGCCTGGGGCCCCTCGTTCTGGAAGGAGGCCTACGCGTCGCCGGCCCAACCGGGCGTGAGTCCCTACGGGGCGATGTCCGGCGGCGCGGACGTCAACGGCCTGCGGCTTCCGGCGGGCTTCACCTCGCGAATCGTGGCCCGCTCGGGACAGTCGGTGGGGAACTCCGGCTACGTGTGGCACCCCGCGCCGGATGGCGGCGCCTGCTTCCCTCGCCCCGACGGCGGCTGGGTGTACGTGTCCAACAGCGAGGGCAACCCCGGAGGTGTCGGCGCGCTGCGCTTCAACGGCGGTGGGAGCGTGGTGGCCGCGTACCGCATCCTGGCCGGCACGCGGATGAACTGCGCGGGGGGACCGACGCCCTGGGGCACGTGGCTGTCGTGCGAGGAGCACGGCGCCGGACGCGTCTGGGAGTGCAACCCGGTCAAGGCCTCGCAGGGCGTGGTGCGCGGCGCGCTCGGGACGTTCCCCCACGAGGCGGTGGCGGTGGACCCGGACGGTGGCCGGCTCTACCTGACGGAGGACCATCCGACGGGGCGGCTGTATCGCTTCACTCCGTCCGCGTGGCCGGTGCTGGCGGAGGGCACGCTGGAGGCGGCCCATGTGACGGGCAATGCGCTGACGGGGAATGCGACGGTGCGCTGGGTGCCATGCGGGGCGGACAGGTCCGCGTCGCTCCAGCCCGACGTGGCGGCGCGGACGACGGGGTTCAACGGCGGCGAGGGCTGCTGGTACGACGGCGGCGTCATCTACTTCACCACCAAGGGCGACAACCGCGTGTGGGCGCACACGCCGGCCACGGGGAAGCTGGAGCTCATCTACGCCACGTCCCTGTATCCGGGCTCGCCGCTGTCGGGCGTGGACAACGTGGTGGTGTCGCGCTCGGGTGACCTCTTCGTCGCGGAGGACGGCGGCAACCTGGAAATCTGCCTCATCACCCCGGGCCCCCAGCGCATCGTCGCCAGCTTCCTGCGGGTGCAGGGGCACGCGGGCTCGGAGCTGACGGGGCCGGCCTTCAGTCCGGATGGACGCAGGCTGTACTTCAGCTCGCAGCGCGGGACGACGAACTCGCTCAACGCGGGCGTGACGTTCGAGGTTACAGGGCCCTTCCGCTGAACCTTCCCGCGCCGCGTGCCTTGACGACGAGGGAGGGCCTCTTGCACAACCCGGGGCATGTCCGTGAGTCCACTGCCCCGCTTCACGCCCCGCCGCGCCCTGGGCCGCACCGGCTTCGTCGCCACGGCGGTGGGCATCGGTGACATCGCCGACCGCTCGGCGCCCCGCGAGGCGCTCGTCGCCACGCTGCGCCGCGCCCTGGACGCAGGGCTGAACGTCATCGACACCGCGCCCAACTACGAAGAGGGGTTGAGCGAGGAGGTGGTGGGCGAGGCGCTGCGCGGCCGGCGCGAGCACGTGTTCCTCATCGACAAGGTGGACGTGCTCGACGCGCCGGTGGCGCCGCAGGTGGAGGCCAGCTTGAAGAGGCTGGGCCACGCGACGGTGGACCTGTTCGCCTTCCATGCCGTGTCGGAGCCGTCCGCGTGGGAGCAACTGGCGGCGCCGGGCGGAGGCCTGGAGCAATTGGGCCGGTGCGTGAGCGCGGGACAGGCGCGCTTCCGGGGCATCTCCAGCCACCATCCGGACGTGCTGCGCGCGGCGGTGAACTCCGGGCTGTGCGACGTGGTGATGTTCCCGCTGGGGCCCTTCGTGGACCCGCGCTACGTGGAGGACGTGCTGCCGCTGGCGCGCTCGCGCGGCGTGGGCGTGGTGTCGTTCAAGACGTTCGGCGCGGGCAAGCTGTTGGGCGACACGGAGGGGTATGGCCGGCCGCTGGAGGCCCGGCCCCGCGGCAAGGTGGGCTCCGGCGGACGCGAGGACCGGGACGCGCCGCTCCTGCCGCACCTGAGCGTGGAGGAGTGCGTGCGCTACACGCTGTCGTTGGACCCGGACGTCATGCTGATGGGGATGAGCCACCCCAATGAGCAGGACGCGGCGCTCGGCGCGGCCCACTCGGCGCGTCCCTTGTCCATGGAGGAGCGGACCGACGTGCGCGAGCGCGCGAAGGCCGCCATCGAAGGCAAGGGCGGCGTGTGGTGGAACCCGCCGACGGCCGCCGCCGCGAGCTGAGTCCGCGTCCTCCCAGTCCCGAGTCATTCCGTACGCGTGGTGTTCGAAGCGGGCGCACGCGCGGGACTCAACGTCTCACCGGTCCGACACTGGACAGTCTCCCTGTCCTCGAAGACAGACGGCATTGTTGACGCCTCCGGGACGTCTCTAGCCTCGGGGTCTGATGTCGCGCGGCGCTTCTCTTCCAGCGTGGTCTGCCTCCATGTCCGCCGAGTCCGGTTCGTCCACTGCCACCTCCCGCGATGACGCCGGGAACACCCGCCGCGTCGAGCCTCCCTCCGAGCTCCACGCGCAGCCGCCGATTTCCCCGGAGGACGCGCGCCTGGTCTTCCTGGCCCGCGCGGGCGAGCTGTTGGGCGCGTCGCTGGAGTGGCGCACGGTGCTCCAGCGGCTGGCGGAGCTGGCGGTGCCGGTGCTGGCGGACTGGTGCGCGGTGGACGTCATCGCCGAGGACGGGCGCGTGGAGCGCGTGGCCGCGGCGCACCGGGAGCCGGAGAAGGTGGCGCTGGTGCACGAGCTGGCCCGGCTGTGGCCCGTGGACCTGGTGTCACCGGGTGGCATCTCCGAGGCCCTGCGCACCGGGCGTCCGGTGGTGTTGCCGGTGGTGACGGAGGAGCTGTTGCCGGGGCTGGTGCGCGCCACCGAGCAGCTCGACGGCGTCCGGAGCCTGGGCAGCCGGGCGGCGCTCATCCTGCCGTTGGTGGCGCGGGGACGGGTGCTCGGCGCCATGTCGCTGGTGCGAGGTGACAGGGTGGCTTCCTTCGATGCGCCGGACGTGGATGTGGCGATGGAGCTGTCCCGCCGCGCCAGCCTGTCCATGGACAACGCGCTCCTGTACGAGGAGGCGCGCGCGGCCCAGTCCTTCTCCTCGCGGCTGCAACTGGTGACGGCGGCGCTGTCCCGCGCGGCCACCGCCGAGGACGTGGCGCGGGTGCTGGTGCGCGACGGGCTGGAGGCCTCGGGCGCGGCGCGTGTCTCCTTCGTGGAGCTGACCGACGAGGGCTGCCTGCGAGCGCTCGGCGCCAGCGGCTACTCGCGGGATTGGCTGGACGCCATCGACGGGCAGCGGGTGTCGGGCCTGCCCATGCTGGCGCTCGCGATGGAGCGGCGCGAGGCACAGTGGTTCTCCCAACTGGAGGACGTGCTTCCCCTGGCGGGCATCGTGGGGCGCGACCTGGAGGCGCTGGGCGAGGGCGCGCGCGCGGTCCTCCCGCTGCTGACGGAGCGGGGGATTCTGGGCTTCGTGGGGCTGGCGTGGAACGCGCCGCGCGTGTTCGCTCCGCTGGAGCGCTCCTTCCTGGAGGCGTTGGCCCACCAGTGCTCGCAGGCGCTGGAGCGCGCGGCGCTGTACGGGACGCTGCGCGAGCGCGGCGAGCGGCTGCACCACGCGCTGCAGATGGGCAAGGAGGCCGAGGAGCGGCTCTTCTTCCTGCTGGAGGCGAGCCGCGCGCTGGCGGAGCACCTGGACGACGTGGAGTGGACGCTGGAGCACGTGGCCCGCGTGGCCGCGAGCAGCGTGGCCTCCAGTTGTCTGGTGGAGCTGGTGGGGCCGGATGGCTCCCTGCGGTGCGTGGCGTCCGCGCACCAGGAGCCTTCACGCAATGCCTCCGTGCTCTCCGTGCTGGGCGGAGAGGGCGCCCTGTCCCTGTCGCGCGAGTGCTTCCAGTCGGGAGAGCCGCGCTTCGTGCCGGACGTGGACGCGGCGCTGTGCGAGCGGCTGTCGGAGAGCTCCGTGCACCAGCGCGCGCTGCTGGAGGCCCTGAGGCCCGCGTCGCTGCTGGTGGTGCCGGTGCGCACGCGCGGACGCACGCTGGGCGTCATCACGCTGGGCACGTCGCCGCCGCAGCGGCCGCTGGCCATGTCGGACGTGTCGATGATGGAGGAGCTGGCGCGGCGGGTGGCGGTGGCGCTGGAGAACGCGTCGCTGTACCGGGACGCGCAGGCGGCGGTGCGGCTGCGCGACGAGTTCCTGTCGGTGGCGAGCCACGAGCTGAAGACGCCGCTGACGAGCCTCAAGCTCCAGCATGGGCTCATCGACCGGGCGCTCAGCGGGGATTCGCGCCAGAAGGTGGCGCCCCGGCTGTCCACGGCGATGCGTCAGGTGCAGCGGCTGGCCGCGCTGGTGGACCACCTGCTGGACGTCAGCCGCGTGTCGCTGGGCCGGCTGGCGCTGGAGCCCACGGAGGTGGACCTGGGCCAGGCGGTGCGCGACGCGGTGGAGCGGATGGAGGAGGTGTTCGCGGTGGCGGGGTGCTCGGTGCGCGTGGACATCCCAGCGCCGCTCCAGGGCCGGTGGGACTCGCTCCGGTTGGACCAGGTGCTGGTGAACCTGCTCACCAACGCGGCCAAGTACGGCGCGGGCAGGCCCGTGCAGGTGACGGCCGCGGCGGCGGGCGAGGACCAGGTGCTGCTGTCGGTGCGGGACGAGGGCATCGGCATCTCCGAGACGGACCTGCCGCGCCTCTTCGGCCGCTTCGAGCGCGCGGTGTCGGAGCGGCACTACGGAGGGCTGGGCCTGGGGCTCTACATCAGCCGGCAGATTGTCGAGGCGATGGGCGGTCGCATCGAGGTGGAGAGCCGCGAGGGCGTGGGCTCCGTCTTCACCGTGCACCTGCCTCGCGCAGCAGGGTGAGGGCGCGCTCCAGCACCTCGTCGCGTCCGGCGCGCAGGCCGCGCACGGTGGGGTGGACCTCCACGTCCGGGCGCAGCCCCACGCCCTGCACCGCGCGGCCGTCGGGCGTCTCGAAGCGCTGACCGGTGAAGAGCACGCAAACGTCGCCGGGCAGGCAGACGTTGGTGGTGTCGCCCACCGCGCCCGCCGTGGCGCTGCCCACCAGGCGCGCGCCGGACGCCGCTTGAATCATCATGGCCGTGTATTCACCCTGGCTCAGCGTCCGCTCGTCCACGAGCACGACGACGCGGCCGGGGTAGCGGGGTTTGTCGCCAGCGGGCAGCGTGTCCGGGGCTCGCACCTCCCGCGCCTCTCCCGCGGATAGCAGCGGGCGGGTGATGAACGCGGACGCCGTGGCGCCCCGGGTGTTGAGTCGCGGCGCCAGCGCCCAGGCGCTGCCCTGGGGATAGCCGCGCAAGTCGAGCACGAGGGCACGCGTGTCCTTCATCGCCTCGAACATCCCGTCCACCGAGTCGGCGCGCAGCCGTCTCAAGTCCACGTAGCCCACGCCGCCGTCGAGCTGCTTCCACGGCGCGTCGTCCTGGACGGGAGGGCGGAGGAACGGGAGGAAGTCGCGCGAGCGGGGCAGCCGCGATTCCTTCATGCGTCCATCCACGCCCTGGGTCATCACCTCCACGGGTTTTCCGTCCGCGCCCGCGAGCAGCAGGCTGGCCACGCGAGCGGCGCGGGCCGCGTCGTGCGAGGCGCCGAGCAGGCCAGAGAAGCGCGCGGCGCGCGTGGCCACCGGCTCCCCGTCGATGGTCAACACCTCGTCCCCCACGCCGATGCCGGCGGCGCGCGCGGCCTCGGGCACGGGCAGCTCCGCCACCAGGAAGCGTCCCTCCACCGCGCGCAGCACGAGGGGCGCGGTGGCCTCCGCGAGCGAGCGCAGGGGCTGGCCGCTCTCCGCGACGAAGACGTGGCCGTCGGAGACTCGCGCGGACAGCGCGTAGAGCACCTGCGTGTACGCGCGCGCGTCCTGGGCCGCGCGGGCCCGGCCGAGGAACTCCGGCAGCACCGCGTCCCAATCCCGCAGGGCCTTGGGGTCCGGGTGGAAGAGGCGCATCACGTTCCAGAAGCGGATGACCGCGAGCATCCGGTAGGGCTCGGACGGGTACGTCATGGCCGCGTACGCGTCATCCGGGCCGCCGACGGGGAGCCCCGAGTCTTTCGCCGCGACACGCGCGGAGGCCTTCGGCGTGCCCGCGCGCAGCAGCCGGAGCGCGGCCTGGAACGCGGGGCCGGTGTCGCCCTCGTCCGCGTTGGCGGGCACGGTGACGTCCGCGCGCAGCCCCGATGAGCCGGAGGGGAACACCAGCTCCGAGGCGCGCACCACCGCGCGCTGGCCTCCGGGAAGAGACAGGGTGCGAGTCTTCACGGCGGAGGCCTCATCCAGCGCGCCTTGGGTGACGAGCCGCGTGCGAGGCGAGGAGAGCAGGGCGAGCAGCAGGGGAGACAGGGGCGTGCGGCCGTTGACGAGGAGGACCCGCGAGCGCTTCGGCGTCTGGGGCGCGGGCGTGAAGGTCCGCGCCAGCCGCGTCTCCACCGAGGCGCTGTAGTCCCCGGAGCTCGGCCCCACCTGCACGGGAAAGCCCGAGTACACGCGGAAGCGCTCCGCCGGAGCCGTCACCACTTCCGAGGGGAGCGAGCGCTCCAGGAAGCCCAGCGCCAGCTCCATCCAGAGGGCCTCGTTGGGACCGCTGGCGCGCAGGTCCACCACGACGCGGCGCGCGCGGGCGAGCTCCGGCCCCACCGCCGTCATCGCGGGATACAGCGCGTTGAAGTTCGTGAAGCGCCGGTCCAAATCCAGCACCAGCACGTCACCGGACCAGCGGGTGAGCGGGCCTGACGGCTCATGGGACGCGGGCGGCGCGGAGGGCTCGGGTTCGACGCGGGTGAGCGGGTCCTCCAGCCGGCGCAACAACGTGCCCACCGACGCGGCGAGCGCCTCCGGGGTGTTCGCCGCGAGCGCGCCCGGGAGTGACTCCACCAGGGCCGCGTCCCAGTCCACCGCGCGGAAGGCGAGCGCGGGGTGCGCGTACTTCACCGTGCCCCAGACGCGCCCCAGGACGGCGGCGTTCTCCAGGGCCGTGTCGGGCTTCACGCGCGAGGCCGGTGGCTCCTGGGCGAACGCCCGCCCCGTGAGTCCCGGACTCAGTGCCACCGCGACGACACAACCCATCCAGACTGTCAGCTCCCAGACGCGCGCGTGTTCCACTTCCACCTCTCGAGGACGGCCCCAGCGGCGCGCCAGACACCCCCTTCTCGAGAAAGGTTCCCGCGCGGAGCGACCTGTAGCGCGGGGCCTTCCAGCGGCCCGTGCACCCTCGTCACATCTTTCGACTCAAGGAACCCGACCCCATGCGTCTCTTCGAAGGGCGGGGGGCTGACTCCGGAAAGGCGAGGAACGTCTTCCTGAAAACACGACAGTGCTACAGAGAGAAATGGATTCCCTGTAACAAGCCCGCCGAAAGCGAGGCTGGCGGTAATGTTTTCAACCGAATGGCTGTAGTTTCTGCGGAGAGAGAAGGGGACAATTTCAGCCAGACGGGAGGTGTTCTCCCGCCACTGTCCGGAACCCAAAGTCCTTCAAGGCCTTCCGCATGAAGATCCAGTGCCAGCGCGGTTGAATCCCGGGTGGCACATGGCTCGCAGATACCCGCCGCAATAGACCCCTGTCCCCGCCGTCCTCATCCCGCTCCCGTGTTCCTCCAGAACGCCACCTGCTCCTGCGTGCCTTCGCACTCCGACCCGAGTGACTGCCCGACCTGGGTGCGTCCTCATCGGCCCACGCCCGCGGAGGGCAACACGATGCTGTACGCGGGGACTCCGCCGCCGATGTTGGTGGAGCCCACGCCGGTGCCCGCCACGCCCGCCAATTCGCTGGTGGGGCAGCAACTGGGGCACTTCAAGCTCTTGAAGGAGCTGGGCCGGGGCGGCATGGGCACGGTGATGCTGGCCGAGCACGCCCTCATCCAGAAGCGCGTCGCCATCAAGGTGCTGCACTCGCACCTGGCGCAGGACCCGGACCTCGTCGCCCGCTTCCTGTCGGAGGCGCGCACGCTGACGGTGGTGCAGCACGAGAATGTCGTCGCGCTCTACGACCTGGACGTGCGCGAAGGGCGCCCCTACCTCGTCATGGAGTACCTGGAGGGGCAGAGCCTGGCGGCCTTCGCGCAGGGGCCGCTCGCTCCGGCGCTGGTGGTCAATCTGCTCTCGCAGGTGTGTGACGCGCTGGGCGCCGCGCACGCGCACGGCATCGTCCACCGCGACTTGAAGCCGGCCAACGTCTTCCTGGTGCCGGGGCTGTTGGGCCGCCAGCGCGTGAAGCTGTTGGACTTCGGCATCGCCAAGCTCTTGTCGCGTCCCGCGGGACTGCACACCACGGAAGTGGGAGTGCTCCTGGGGACGCCGGAGTTCATGGCGCCCGAGCAGTGCGGCGACGACGTGGTGGACGCGCGCACGGACATCTACGCGGTGGGCGTGCTGGGCTACTTCCTGCTCACCGGGCGCGTGCCCTTCGCGGGGCGCACGGCGGCGGAGGTGCTCATCGGTCACCTCCAGAAGCAGCCGGTGCCGCCGCACGAGGTGCAGCCCGGTGTGCCGCCCGCGCTGTCCCGCGTGCTCCTGCGCGCGCTGGCCAAGCGTCCGGCGGACCGCTTCGCCCAGGCCGCGGACCTGCGCGCGGCGCTGGCCACCGCGCTCGCGCCGGAGCCCGAGCCCCCCGTTCCCGGCTTCACCGCGCGGGTGCGCATGGCGGGCACGCCGCACTCGCAGGAGCTGCGCTGCGAGTGGGTGGGCCGCGCCGGCATCTTCCTCCACACCAGCGCGGCCCCGCCGCCGCTCCTGTCCGACGTGGGCCTCCTCTTGAGGCTGCCCGGCGGTGAGCTGGCCTGCACCGGCCAGGTGGTGCGTCACGTGACAGAGGAGCAGGCCCGGGCGTGGCGGATGACGCCGGGCTTCGGCGTGCAGCTTCGCGACAACTCGCCGGCCTTCCATGAAGCGCTGGCGCGGGTGAAGTCCGGCGTCCGGCTGGAGCCGCCCACGCCTCCGCCGTCCCCCATGCAGGAGGACGCGGTGGCGGAGCGGGTGCTCCAGGGCTTCCGGGCCCGCCTGGCGGGCGACCACTACGCGGTGCTCGAGGTGCCTCGCGACGCCACCCCGGAGACGCTGCGCGCGGGAGCGAGCCGCGCGCGCACCGCGCTGGAGCCGCTCAAGAGCCGCAACCTGTCCCTGGGCCAGCGCGCCCAGTTGGAGCGGGTGGGCGAGCGGGTGGCCACCGCGCTCCACGTGCTGGGTCATGTGGAGCGACGGGCTGAATACGACGCGAGGCTGGGCAACGTGGAGGGTGTGGAGCGCTGCCTCGCCGCGGGCCTCACCGCCACCGCGCTGGAGCACTGCCGCCGCCGCTTCCTCACCGAGTTCCCCGGCCGGGACGGCCGCGCGGCGGTGCAGCGGCTGTCCGGTGACGCGCTCTCCTCGGTGGGCAGGCTCCAGGAGGCGCTCGCCGCCTACGAGCAGGCCGTGAGGATGGATCCGCTGGATTTGGAGGGCCTCAAGCGCTGGCGCGCCATGCGGGCCCGGCTGCGCAACACGCCCACACCGCGTTAGGCGGGCGGACGGGCGTTGAAGGAAGCAGGGCGGTGTCTTGCGTCCTGGGGGTGCCTCCTCGTTAATCCAGGGGTACCCATGGCCTCTGACTCCGACGACTCGCTTCCTCCTCAAGGGCGCTTCACCCGGCTGCGCAAGCTGGCGGGCCTCTCCATGCAGGTGGGCACCGACGTGCTCAAGAGCAGTGCGAAGCGCCTGGCTGGCGGCACGCCGGAGCTGCTCAGCAAGAGCTCCGCGGAGAAGCTCGTCGCCACCCTGGGGGAGCTCAAGGGCGCGGCCATGAAGCTGGGCCAGGCCATCTCCATGGACCCGGACCTGCTCACCCCGGAGGTGCGGCAGGTGCTGGCGCGGCTGCAGAACCAGGCCCCCGCCATGTCCTACGACATGGTGACGCGCGTGGTGCGCCAGGAGCTGGGGGCTTCTCCCGAGGACGCCTTCCGCGAGTTCAGCAAGGAGCCGCTGGCCGCCGCGTCGCTGGGCCAGGTGCACCGCGCGGTGCTGGAGGACGGCCGCGTCGTCGCCGTGAAGGTCCAGTACCCGGGCATCGCCGAGTCGCTCACCCACGACATGGAGAACCTGGGCCTCGTCGTGAAGACCGTCTCGATGGCGTCGCGGCTGATGGACGGCTCCGCCTACTTCAACGAGTTCCGCGACGAGCTGCTGCTGGAGCTGGACTACCGCCGAGAGGCCTCGCTGGCGGAGGGCTTCGCGCGCGGGGTGGCGGACCTGAAGGACCTGTACGTCCCGAAGGTCATCGCCAGCCACAGCGCCGAGCGCGTGCTGACGCTGGAGCTGCTGGAGGGGCCCACCCTGAAGGACTGGGTGACGACGGTGGACTCCAACGACGAGCGCTTCCGCGTGTCGCGGCAGCTCATCCGCGCGACGTACGGGCCCTTCTTCGGCTCGGGCGAAATCCACGCGGACCCGCACCCGGGCAACTTCATGGTGATGCCGGACGGGCGGCTGGGGCTGTTGGACTTCGGCTCCATCAAGCGCTTCAGCCCGCGCTTCGTGGACGCCAACCGGCGCATGTTCCTGCAGTCCATGCGGCTGGAGCCCATGGATATCCTCCGGCTGAGCCAGGAGGTGGGCTTCACCGTGGAGCTGCCCGGCGAGGAGGCCGCGGAGTTGATCCGCGAGGTGCTGCACATCGCCGGCAGGCCCATGCGGCTGACGCCGTACGACTACATGTCCTGCGAAATCACCCGCGACATGCGCAACCACTTCACCCGCAACGCGGCGCGCTTCCTCAAAATCAAGCCGCCGGCGGAAGCGGTGATGTTCTTCCGCTCCACGGGTGGGCTGGCGCAGAACCTGCGGCTCATCGGCGCGCGGGGTGACTTCCGCGGCGTCTTCCTGGAGATGGCGGAGCTGTTGAGCTGAAGCGGGGCGGGCCCTACGGGGCCGGCGCGGACGCTCCAGTGCGGCCCTTGGCGTGGATGGCGTGGAGCTTCTTGGCCAGCTCCTCGCCCTGGGTGCTCTTGGTGATGTAGCCGTCCGCGCCCGAGGCCATGGCCAGCGCGCGCAGCTTGGACTCGTCGGAGGCGGAGAAGAGCACGAAGCGCGTGCCGGCCGGGGCCTGTCCTCGCGCCAGCGTCAGCACCTTGTCCCCGGTGAGCGCGGGGATGTTGACGTCCAGCAGCACCAGGTCCGGCAGCGTCGTGCGCACCAGGTTGGAGACGCCCAGCGACGAGCGGTGCGTGCGAACATCGAAGCCATACGCGGACAGCGAGCGCTCCGCCAGGTCGAGCTGCTCCTGGTCATCATCCACCACCAGCACGCGGATCTTCTTCTCCGACATGACGCCTCCCCCTTGAGAGCGCGGATTGGGTGCCGCCGCCCACCGGATATCGCCACCAGGCCGGGTGGCCTACGGATTATCACCTAGGCGCGCGTCCCTGTCGCCATCCCCCTTCCTCGGGGGGCCTGACTTTCTCGTGACGGTGGCAGGACGTGACGGGTGGTCCGGGTGGGACTCCACCCGCCCGGGGCCTCCGGACTCGGGGACGGTCAGCCGGAGCGCCAGGAGGCGGGGCGCTCCCGGGCGGGGGCCTTTCGCTGCAGGGAGGGCAGGGTGATGGTGAAGATGGCGCCTCCCTCCGGGCGGTTGGCGGCGGTGAGGGTGCCATGCGCGCGCGTCACCACGTCATGGGCCATGGACAGCCCCAGCCCGGTGCCGTGCTGGCCCTTGGTGGTGAAGAAGGGCTGGAAGATGGAGAGCAGGTGCTCCTCGGGGATGCCGGTGCCCTCGTCCTCCACGGTGATGACGGCGTGGCCCAGCGCCGGGCGTCCGCGCACGCGCAGGGTGCCGCCCTGGGGCATGGCGTCGCGCGCGTTGCGCAGCAGGTTGAGGACGACGCAGCGCAAGTCGGCCGCGGAGCTCTCCACCAGCGGCAGCCGGGGCACGTCCACGTCCAGGAGCAGCGTCAGCCCCTGCCTGGAGGCCCGGGACTCCAGCTCGTCGCGGGCGATCTCCACCGAGTCGCGCACCACGTCCGCCAACTGCACGGGCTCCACCGGCGACTCCGGCCGCTGGCGCGCGAAGTCCCGCAGGCGCGACAGCCGGGTGGTGGCGTCCGCGACGATGCGCAGCAGGGTGTCCACGTGCGCGGGCGGCGCCGCGGCGGGGGCCCGCTGCTGCTTCGCGTCGCTCATCTGGAGCATCTCCAGCCGGAGCTTCATCGCCACCAGCAGACTGCTCAGGTCATGTGCGATGCCGGAGGCCTGCTCGCTCAGCATGCGCAGGTGCTCCCGCTCGGCCAGCGCGCGGCGCTCGCGCTCCAGCGTCTCCTCCACGCGAACCTGCTCGGTCACATCCTGGGCGAGCACCAGCACCACCGGCACGTCGGGGCTGACGCGGCAGACGCACACCTCCATCTGCTGGTGACCTCCCGCGTAGCTGTAGCGCGTGGTGCGGGCCGCGTCCTCCGAAGCCCCCTCGAGCGCACGGGCCTCCGCGGCGACGACGCTGCGCAACGTGAGCAGTGAGGGCCCTTCCTCCTGCCCGCTGTCCGTCAGCCGACGCCACGGGCCCCGCGCCAACGTCAGGGATTGCCAGCGCAGGTTGACCCACTGCACCACGTCACCCCGCAGCACCGCGAGCGCGCCCGCGATGCCTTCCAGGGCCCAGGAATGTCTGGCGGGGGCCAGCGGCTCGTGCTCGAAGTCAGGGCCGTGTGTCTTTCTTACCTTTTCGAGGATGGCCTTGAGCTCATTCCCAGGTGAAGACGCGGGTGACATGCCTTGAGCTGTAACCCAGGCCGATGGCGGCGACAAGAGAGGGGGACCCACCAGCGCGGACGTCTTGCCCGCACGGGTATGTCTTGTGTGGACTGTGTGTCCAATCCCCGGTGCCCGGAGTCTGGATGTCTGGAATATGGGTGAAGAAACACCCCCAGCTCCGTCCTGTGAATGGAGGTCCCCCGGAACGATGGCACTGCTCACCCTGAACGTTCCCTGCACACTCTTTGAACATCCTCTGATGAACAAGGCAGCTGGAGTGGCGCTCGCCGTGCTGAATCCCAAGAGCGCTGGTGGCATCTGGAGTGGTGATGACAACAGACATTTCCAATGAGCGAATCCGAGTGGCCCTCTTGGAAGACCAGCAGGTCTTCAGGGAGAGTCTGGTGTTGGTGCTGGAGAGCGCTGGAATGGACGTGGTGGCGCGCTGCGCACAGACACCGCCTTTCCTGGCGAGAGTGCGGGAGCAGATGCCGCACGTGGCCGTGCTGGACTTGCGGTTGGAACCCCCGGACCAGGACGGAACGGCCACGGGGATGACGGCGCTGCAGTGTCTGCACGACTTCTATCCGTCGGTGAAGGCGCTGGTGTTGTCGAGCCACCATGAGCCCGAGGTGGTGGAGCAGTGCCTCCAGGCGGGTGCCGCGGGCTACCTGTGGAAACACAACGTGGGCTGCGCGGAGGTCGTCGAAGCGGTGACGCGCGTGGCGCGCGGAGAGCGGCTGATGCCCACGGGGCTGTCCTGGGTGCCTTCCGTCCCGGGCTTCGTGCAGCAGGAGGAGGTCCCGATGGGCGGCGTGGAGCTGGGGCTCCTGACGCCGCGCGAGCGGGAGGTGCTGGGCTATGTGGCCGCGGGCGCGGACAACCTGAAAATCGCCGCGTGCCTGAGCATCACCGAGCGCACGGTGAAGGCGCACATCACCAGCATCTACAAGAAGCTGGGCTCGGAGAACCGCACGCAACTGGCGGTGCTCGGGTGCCAGCTGGGTGTTCACCGGCCAGCAGGAGTCTGAGTCCCCGGGGCCGGCACTTGCAGGCAATGGGCGCGCGAGCGCGGGCATGTCAGGGTGCGTGGACCCTGGCGCTCCTCCCCTCCCCCCAGCGCACGGGTCGTCGTGAGGAAGGTCCCCATCGGGCCAGGGCAGAGGAAGACGCAGTGCCTGCCCTGGCCCGTGCTGTCTTCAGCGCTTCACGGCCGTCACCAGCTCGAAGGGCCCGCCGCGCAGCACCTCCAGCTCGTGGAAGCCCGCGTCCTGGAGCATCTGGAGGTACAGCTCCACCTCGCGCAGCCGGCTGACGCACGAGTCCACGCCGATGAGGAAGTACGTCCAGAAGAACTGCGCGGCCAGGCGCTCGGGCGTGCGGAACTCCTCGCAGATGACCACGCGGCCACCGGACGGGAGCGCCGCCCACGCGGCCTTCAGCAGCGACTGCGCCGTCTGCGCGGACCAGTCGTGCAGCACGCGGACGAACGTCAGCACGTCGTAGCCCTGGGGCAGGGGCTCGGTGAGGAAGTCGCCGCCCACGAAGCCCAACTGGGACGGCGTCAGGCCGAAGCGCTCGCGCGTGCGCTCCACCAGCGCGCCCGTCGCCGGCAGGTTGTAGACGTCCGTGCGCAGGGTGGGGTGCTCACGCGTGAGCAGCGCCGCGAGGCTGCCGTCGCCGCCTCCCACGTCCAGCACGCGCGCGTCGCCCTTCCACAGCCGCGCTGAGTGCAGGCGCAGCGACTCCAGGATGGGCGGCAGGCCCACGGCCATGCTCGTCTCGAAGCCCTCCAACTGCTCCTGGGTGCGCAGCGGCCAGTCGAAGTCGTCCGGGGAGATGGAGTGCTGTCCGCGCACGACGTCGCCCAGCCGCCCGTGCAGCGCGCGCCAGGGGAACTTCTCGCGGTCCTTCTCCCGGCCCGCCACGGCGATGGCCGCCTCGCGCAGCCCCGGCACCGCGTGGTAGCGCGCGGACGCGAGCGCGTCCGTGTCCTGCGCGCGGCTCACCAGGCCCAGGCTCTCCAGGCAGTCCAGCAACTTGTAGAGCCGTCCTGGCACCAGGCCGTGCTTCGCCGACAGCTCCGCCAGCGACACGGGAGTGGGGCCTTCCAGCGACTCGAGCAGCCCCAGTTGGAGCGACGCCTCCACCACGTCCACCGCCCTGGCGCCGTTGTAGAGCAGGTGCAACAGCGCGCGAGGTGACTCGGCCAGCGGGCGCGGCCCCGACGTCACGATTCGCCCCGGGGAGGGAAGCCTCCCGGGTGCACCGGGCACCCGGCCGCCGCCATCGGCGCGGTGGCGTAGGCGCCCATCGCTCCCTCCATGCAGCCCTCGCGGCGGGCGCCTGGCGCATGGCCGCCCTCGCGCCGCCACCCCGCCGTCAGCTCCACGCGCACGTCCCAGAGCTGGCGGAACAGGGGAAGCGTCATCCGCCCCGCCAGCACCTGCGTGGGCAGCCCGTCCAGCGCCTTCACGGAGCGGTCCACGCCGATGGTGCGCCGCACCAGCTGGAAGTGCGCGTGCAACCAGCCCTGGAAGGCCTCGTCCACGTCCACGAACTGCTCGCACAACCGCTTCAGGTCGTCAGGACCGCCTCGGTACACGTCCAACAACGTCCGCGCTCGGCGCGCGAGGAGTCGCTCCAGGGCCTGCTCCAGTCCCTCCGCCGCCTTGCGCAGCATGTTGTAGCCAGGGGACTCCTGCCCGCTGCCATTGCCCAGGCTGCGACGGATGACCTGATAGGTGTCCGGCGTCATCGTCTCCAGCACCGCCAGCTCCGACTTCAGGCCCAGGACGATGCGCGACACCCGCTCCAGCCGCGCGGACGCCGCCCACAGCGCGTCGCGGTCCAACTCCGCCACGACTTCCACCGCCTCGCGCGAGGCCAGCTTCAGCCACAGCTCCTGCGCCTGGTGCACCACCTGGAACATCAGCTCGTCATGCGAGACGCGCTGCTCCTCGGTGGCCTGCAACGCCAGGAGCTGCGGCGTCTTGAGGTAGACCTCGTAGTCGAGCTCTCCTCGGCCTACCCATTTCTTCAACATCGGGTTGAAGAGAGGCTCATCCAGTTCCTGCCGCAACTTTTCCGCATAACTGTAACCATGTGGCGTGTGCATGGTGCCCTCCGAAGGGAGAGGTGGGCATTCAGGGTTGGGAGTGCGAAGGAGACGTGCCCGACTTGGGACAGCGGACGTGGCTCGCTACGACGGTGGGTACTTCGGGTGCCGCGCCCCGGGCCGTTGGGTGGCCCGGAGCACGGAAGGACAACGGCTCAGGTGCCCGAGGGCGGGCGCGGCTTGAGGCGGAAGGTGCGCAGCCGGTTGGCCAGCTCCTCGCCCTGGACACTCTTGGAGATGTAGCCGTCCGCGCCGGAGGCCAGCGCGAGCGAGCGCAGCTTCGACTCGTCCGAGGCCGAGTAGAGGATGAACTTCGTCTTCGCGGAGGCGTACTGGCGCGCGAGGTTGACGACCTTGTCGCCCTTGAGGGCGGGGAAGTTGACGTCGATGAGGACGAAGTCCGGCTCGGACGCGCTCACGAGGTTCGACACACCCAGCGCCGAGGTGTGGGTCAGCACCTCGAAGCCGTAGGAGCTCAGCGAGCGCTGGACGAGGTCGAGCAGGTCCGGGTCATCGTCCACCACCAGGACGCGTGCTTTTTCTTCAACCATGGCTTCTCCCTAGATGCTTGCGGATCATCTCGAGCAACAGGTCACGATCAAGGGGCTTGGTGAGGTACGCGGTGCAGCCCGCCGCGTGTGCCTTGTCCTGATATTCCCGCCCCGCATGAGCCGTCACCGCGATGACCGGCACGTTGGCCACGGAGGGTACCGCACGCAAGCGACGTGTTGCCTCCCAACCATCCAACCGCGGCAGGGAGAGGTCCATCAGGATGAGGTCCGGATTGTCGCGCGTCGCGCGCTCCAGTCCGTGCTCTCCGTCCTCCGCCTCGATGACTTCGAACAGTCCACCCAGGTAGCGCCGGACGATGTCCCGATTCTGGGCACTGTCCTCCACATACAGGATGCGCGGCAGCCTGCCGGCGCTGGCGGCGCGCTGGGACAACAGCAGGCCCTTGGCCTGGGCGATGACGTCCTCCAGCGCGTGGCCGCCCTTCTTCACGAAGCCGGCGAAGCCGTCGCGCAGGAGCGACTCCTCCTCGTGGGTGAGCGACTTGCCGGTGAGCACGACGACGGGCACCTGGAGCTTCTCCGCGCGCAGCCGGCGCAGCACCTCGAAGCCGTCCAGGTTGGGCATCATCAAGTCGAGCACGACGAGGGACGGCGGTGAGACGCGGGCCTTGAGCAGCGCGTCCTCGCCGTTTCTCGCCTCGGCGGTGGAGAAGCCGGCGCGGCGCAGGTTGCGGCTGACCAGCTCGCGCGTGGCGGAGTCGTCGTCCACCACCAGCACGTCGCCCGCCGACGCGCCGCCGGACGGCTGGCCCAGGCAGCGCTGCACCACTTCGACCAGGCGCTCGGGCTCCACCGGCTTGACGAGGTACTCGCACGCGCCCAGCGAGAAGCCCCGCGCGCGCTGCTCCTCCACCGAGATGAGGATGACGGGGATGCTGGCCAGCGACTCATCGCCCTTAAGCTGGCTGAGCACGGACCAGCCGTCCAGCTTGGGCAGGTGGATGTCCAGCAGGATGGCCTGCGGCCGGAGCTCCCGGGCGCGCTTGAGGGCGGCGATGCCGTCCTCGGCCACCACCACCTTGAAGCCCGCGGGCTCCAACTGGCCGGTGACGAGCTGCTGGATGAGCGGATCATCATCCACCACCAGCACCGTGCTGCCGGGCTGCGCCAGCGAGCTCACGTGCTGGGCGACCTCCGCCACCGGCACGCCGCGCTCGTGGACCGCCACCTGCGGCGCGTCCTCCGACCGGTCCGCCATGTTGTTGGGCAGGCGCACGGTGAAGGTGGTGCCCCGGCCCAGCGTGGACACGACGCTGACGTTGCCGCCGAGCACGCGCGACAGCTCGCGCACAATCGCCAGCCCCAGGCCCGTGCCTCCCACCTTGCGCGTGGTGGAGCCGTCCACCTGGCGGAACTTCTCGAAGATGAAGGGGAGCTGGTCCGAGGGGATGCCGACGCCGGTGTCCTCCACCGTCATCACCACCTCGTCGCCGGAGGGCACCATGCTCAGCGCCACTTCGCCCGTGTCGGTGAACTTGGCGGCGTTGCTCAGGAGGTTGAGCATGATCTGCCGCAGCTTCAGCGCATCGGTGCGCAGCATGCTCGCCTGGCCGTCGATGTGCGTCGTCAGGGCCACGTCCTTGCCCTTGAGGTACTCCTTCACCGTGGCCATGCACTCGTCGGCCAGCTCCTGCACGTCCACCGGCTCGGTGACGACATCCACCTTGCCCGCTTCAATCTTGGACAGGTCCAGGATGTCGTTGATGAGCGCGAGCAACGTCTTCGCGTTCGTCTTGACGACGTTGAGGTCGCGGCGGCCATGGGCCGTCAGGCGCGAGCCCTCCTCGCGCATCAAGAGGTCGCAGTAGCCGATGATGCCGTTGAGCGGCGTGCGGATTTCATGGCTGAAGTTGGCCAGGAACTCGCTCTTGAGGCGGACGGCGGCCTCGGCCTCGCGGGCGCGCTCCTCCTCGTTGCGCTTGGCCAGCGCCAGCTCCTGGGCCAGCCGGTCCAGGTCCTCGTTCTGCTGGCGGATGATCTCCATCTGCAGCGCGCGCTGCTGGTAGGACGCCAGCGAGCGGGCGGAGACGGCGCGCGTGCGCTTGATCTCCTCCAGGCTGGCGGCGAGCTGCTTGTTGGCCGCCTCCAGCTCGGCCTTGGACGCGCGCAGCATCTCCTCGTTCTGCTTGCGCTCGGTGATGTCCTCGGTGACGCCCAGCACGTAGCGGGCCTCGCCGCCGCCATCCAGGAGCGGCAGCTTGCGCGTGGCGAAGATGCGGTCCACGCCGCCCGCGCGCGCCACCTCCTCGAAGGAGCGCATCTTCTTGGAGGAGAGGATGTCGGAGTCGATGGCGACGAACGAGTCCGCCTGCTCCCGCGGGAAGTAGTCGTGGTCCAGCTTGCCGAGCAGCCACTCCTTGGTGACGCCGAACGCGTCAGCGAAGGTCTTGTTGGCCACGACCAGCCGGCGCGTCGCCGCGTCCTTCACGAAGAGGACGAAGGGCAGAGCGTCGATGATGTTGCCCAGAATCCAGTTGGTGCGGTGCAGCTCCTCCGCGGTGGCGTCGTGGCGGAGCCTGTCTCCGGCCAGGGGCAGCTCGCGGCGCAGCACGGGCGCCATCCGGTTGAAGCGGTCCTCGGTGACGTAGTCGCGAGCGCCCGCCCGGGTGCTGGCCTCCAGCGTGTCGTCGCTCCAGTCGCGCGACAGCACGACGAAGGGCAGCTCGCGCGAGTGCTTGCGCCACAGCGCCTGCGCCTCCGTGAAGCCCAGGCCCGGCACTTCCGAGCCACACACGACGAGCGACCAGGGACGCGCCAGCGCGGCCGTCAGGGCCTCCACGCTGGTGGCCCGCTCCGCCTGGGCGACGACGCCCGCCTGGGCGAGCGCCTCTTCCACGCGCTGGCACTCGCGCTCGCTCGCCACGAGCAGGAGGGTGGCGGTGGCCGCCGTCGGCACGGAGGAGGTGAGGGAGGTGGCCATGGCTCAGTTCGCCCCAAACACCAGCGTGGTCAACGTGGTGTTGATGTGGAACCCCGAGTAGATTTCGAAGTGCACGTTCATCCCAGCGGCGGTGGGTGCGGCCTTCAAAGTCTCCGCGAGCTGGGAAACCGTGTTGGTCGCATGCGCGTACCACATGCGCCCGCCGCAGTGGAACAGGAGAGCGGCCTGGGGGTTCTGTACCCGGCGGGGCACCTCTTCGGTGAAGAACTGCCTCGTCATCCCCGCCATGTCACCCAGCCTCATCAGCTCCAGCTCGGTGCCCTCCTCCAGCAGGTTGGCGAAGAGGATGGAGCCGTCCTCCTGGGGCCTCCACGCCGCGCGGATGAAGTACTCGCGGCCCACGCGCAGCGCCGTGGGGCGCACCGCGAAGCCCTGGGGCGTGCCGAACTCCAAGTCACGCACGTCCTCCACGCCCAGGATTTCGGCGTAGCGCTTCGCGGCCGGGCGGCCGTCGATTTCGAGCGCGCGGGTGTGACTCTCGTCCACCTTGGTGATGGTGAGCTTCTCTCCGGTGGGCACGTACCAGTGCGAGCGCAGCGCACCCCACGGCGCGCTGGTGCGGAACAGGGCCACCAGCACCGCGTCGGTGGCGACCTCTCCGTCCACGTGCACCAGCGCGGACTGCCTGGCCGGGTCCCGGCTGTCGTCGCTGGCGCCGCCGCCCACGAGCACCAGCGTCTGGCTGCGCTCCAGGATGCCCAGGAGCAGCTCTTCTTTTTTGTAGCGGAAGCCGTCGTCGATGACGAGGCCGACAAACCGGCGCGGGTCCAGGTCCTGCTGCCGCACGCCCAAATCCTCGCAGGCGCGCTTGATGGCCGCCTGTCCCGCGGAGATGGCGTCCACGGAGAGCCCGGTGCCCAGGCCCAGGCCGACCTCCAGGTCTCCCGAGAGCGCGGACAGCACCACGCTGCCCTCGTGGATGCCGGTGTTGTCCAGCTCGCCCGCCGTCGTGGCGCCTACCAGCCGGGTGCCCGGGGGCAGCCGCTCTCGCACCGCGCGGTTCAGGGCGTGCTGGTCCCTGTTGCGCGAGGCGAACATCGTCACCAGCACCGGCTTGATGGCGCCCAGTTGGCTGAGAAGGTCCTCCGCGGCTGCATCAGGCTCCTTCAACGTGGTGCGAGCCGTCTGCATCTTCACTTGTGCCATGAAGGACCTCCGGGGGGCTGGCGGCGGCTAGAGGCCGGCGCGCGGATGCTGGGTATGACAGGCGCCGGTGCACTGCTGGAAGGACTCTCTGCCTCCCCCGACGTACATGCTCTCGATGGGCCCGAACTTCGCCACGTGGTTGTCCGGGTAGCTCTTGTGGCACGACAGGCACGCGGCCTTGCTGGTGCGCTGGATGCTCTCCTTCGTCAGGTGACAGGAGGAGCACTTCTCCAGCGGCGCATCAAAGCGGTTGGAGCGCGAGTGGATGAAGTGCGTGCGCACGAAGATGGGGCCTTCCAATTCGAAGCCCAGCGGCGCATGGCACCCGTTGCAGGCGGCGCGGTTGTCGTTGGCGTGGAGGACTTCGGACAGCTCTCCGCCCTCGCTGTGGCAACTGTTGCACGGCCCCGTCGTCAGCTTCGCCTCGGTGCGCTTCTTGGAACCCACCTGGATTTCGATGGTGCGCGAGCCCGGCACGTCCTGGCCCAGGTACACGCGGCGGCCCTTCACCGTCACCAGATAGGTGCCCGGCGTGGCGTTGGCGGGAATCGTGTACTGCCAGGTGTCCGTGTTGGGACGGTCCCAGAGGCCCTCTCCGGGGAAGAACGCGCCGCGGAAGACGATGTTGGCGAAGGGCAGAATCGCGAACTGCGAGTACACGCCGTCGCGCGCCTCGGTGGCCACCACCTGCTCATCGACCTCCGGGTCCAGGAACGCGTCGATGTCGATGATGGAGCGGATGGGCTGGATGTTCTGTGCGGGCCCGATGATTTGCGTCATCAGCATCCGCTCCCGGTGCTTGCGGCGGTAGTACGTCGTCGTCGCATCGAAGAAGGCCCGATAGTACTGAATGCCCGCCGCGTTTCCGCCGATGGGGGCGACCTCATTGTAGGCCGGCAGACTGCCCGAGGGGTGCAGCCGTTTTCCTTCCCCGTCCCGCAGGGTGACCTGGAAGGTGATTTCGGACCCGGGCGCGTAGGTGCCGTCGCGGCGCGGCGGGGTGAGGGCCGCCACGTCAATGCCGAAGCCGTACGCGTAGTCCGGGTTCTTCACCTGCTCCACGGGGATGGAGTAGGGGGCGAAGGGACGCAGGCTCCAGCGCAGACGCAGCGCGGTGGTGCCGGAGGCCATGGTGATGGCGCGCTCCTTGGCGTGGTCATACGCGTTGCGGACCTCGACCAGCGCCTCCTCCTCGAAGTCCTTGGCGCCCGTGCAGTCGGTGGGCGTCTTGCAGTCCCTCGTGGTGTGGATGGCGCGCAGGCGGCGGATGAAGAAGTCGTCGCTGCGGTCGCGGCGCTGGTGCTCGGCGCCGATGTTCAGGAGCACGGGCAGGCCGGTGAGGCGGCCGCGCGAGTCCACCGGCTCCACGGTGAAGAAGCTGGGCACGTCCATCCACGCGGCGCCCCGGTAGAAGCGGCGGCGGGTGTACGCGCCGGGGTTGCCCAGCAGCACCGGCTCCTCGTCGACCGCGCGCACGCCCGTCCAGCCCAGCCCGGCGAAGTCGCTGGTGGTGCGCAGCGTCTTCAAGTCCTTGTGGTCGACGAAGGTCATGACCGCGGCGCGGATATCAATCTGGCTGATGAAGAAGGTGCCGCCCGCGCGCACGCGCACGAGCTTGCCCACGCCATTGTCCACCTCGAGCGCCAGGCCCACCGGCTCGGGGGGGCGCGGGCGGCGCGAGTCGTCCAGCCCCGACAGCGCCTGGACCTCCGACTCCAGCGAGTCCACCGCGAAAGCTTCTTCCGACGAGCCCGACTCCGGTCCTCCGCAGGCCACCAGCAACCCCGTCACCGCGGCCACCAGCAACCTCCGGCTGGCCGTGGGGTAACCGAGCGAGCGGGATACACACGCCTCGCGCTGGGACCAGGGTGCTCCAAGTCCACCCATGGGTGAATCTCCTCGTACGTGTGGTTTCGGGCACCACCATTGGCGCCCCGGCCAGCGGATCCTGTAGCCCGTCGTCGGGGGGACGATGTGGGCCGGAACTCTCCCGTTTCCGGGTTTCCCCGGTTCGAGCCTTTTTTAGCCGTACGAAGAATATCTGGAGTGAACAGATGTCTTCAACTTCTAGGAAAATAATCCGCTGTCCTCAAACCCCTGGAGGTGTCAACTGTCGGAATTTTCCCAAGTCACTGGAGCAATTACAGGGGGTTAGACACTGACTTGTAAGGCGAGGCAGGACCTGCCCTGGAGGGTCCTGGGAAGTTCAATAGTGAATTCCGCGCCTTCCCCGATTCGGCTCTGGAGGTGGATGGAGCCTCCGTGGGCCTCGACGAGCTGGTGGGCGATGTAGAGGCCCAGGCCGGTGCCGGGGTGATGAGGGCCGCCGTCGCCGTGGAGGCGCTCGAAGCGGCGGAAGAGGCGCTGCTGGTCGCCCGGGGCGATGCCCAGGCCCGCGTCCTTCACGGTGACGCGCACGTGAGAGGCATCGCCGTGGACGCTCAGGTGGACGGGCTGGCCGTGGCCGAACTTGAGCGCGTTGCTCAGGAGGTTCGTCACCACGCGGTCCAGGCGCAGCCGGTCCCACTTGCCGGTGGTGTCGCCGTCCTCCTCGACGCGCACGGTGAGGGCGCAGCCGGCGGCGGTGGCCTGCTCGGCGTGGCGTTCGGCCACTTCCCGCACCAGCGCGGCCAGGTCCACGTCCTCACGGTCCAACGTCATGTGGCCGGCGGACAGGCGCGACAAGTCGAGCAGGTTGTGCAGCAGCCGGCCCATGCGGCGCGCCTCGCCCTCCACGCCCGCCAGGCCCTCGCGCATGCGGGGCTCGTGCGCGGTGACGTCCAGGAGGCGCAGCCGCCGCAGCCTCAGTTGGAGCGAGCTCAAGGGGTTGCCCAAATCGTGCGCGGCGACACCGATGAGCTCCAGCGCTCCTTGCGCCTCGGCGAGCAGGCGCGCGTTGTCCAGGGCGAGGGCGGCGCGCGCGGCCAGCTCCTCCATGAAGGCCCGGTCCACCTGTCCGTATCGCCGCGCGCCGGTGGACAGCAGGCACAGCGCGCCCAGCACGCGCGAGCCCACCGCCAGCGGAACCGTGAGCGCGGACGTCACGCCCAGCACGCGCAGGAGCTCGCCATGCGCGGTGCCCTCCAGCGCCAGGGGCAGCCGCTCTGGATTCAACTCCGGCAGGAGCTCCACGCGGCCCGTGCACACCACGTGGCTGGGGCCCACCTCGTCGCCGTGCGGGCTGCGCAAGAGCGGCTCCCACAGGCGGCTCGCGGCTTGAGCGTCCGCGCAGGCGAC
Source organism: Myxococcus sp. AM011 (assembly GCF_013372595.1). Taxonomy (NCBI): domain Bacteria; kingdom Pseudomonadati; phylum Myxococcota; class Myxococcia; order Myxococcales; family Myxococcaceae; genus Myxococcus; species Myxococcus sp. AM011. The sequence goes on along the minus strand of NZ_JABXEM010000022.1, from coordinate 7,171 downwards.
GGCCTGGGGACGCACCTGGCCGTCCTCGGAAGGCAGGAAGAGGATGCACGCGTCGGCGACCTCCGGCACGCACAGGCGCGTGAGGGCCTCGCCGACTTCGCGGGCTCCAGAGAGCGGCTGGAGGACGCGGCCGGCCTCGGCGAAGAGGGCCTGGGCGCGCTCCATGCGGCGGCGCTCGGTGATGTCGCGCGTCACCTCGGCGAAGCCGCGCAGCCTGCCGCGCGAGTCCCACAGCGCGGTGAGCAGCGTCTCCGCCCAGAAGCGCGTGCCGTCGCGGCGCACGCGCCAGCCCTCGGACAACAGGCGCCCCTCGCGCGCGGCGCGCTCCAGGTGGGCCCGGGGCACGCCCGCGGCGACGGCGTCCTCGGGGTGCAGGCACTCCAGCGCGCTGCCGGTGACGTCCGTCGCGGCCCAGCCGGTGAGGCGCTCCGCGCCGGCGTTCCACGCGGTGACGCGGCCGTGCCGGTCCAGGAAGCATAGCGCGTAGTCCGTCACGGCCTCCATCAAGAGGCGCAGGCGCTGCTCGCTGTGCTCGTGCCGGGCGTGCAGCGGGGCCAGCGCGTGGTGCAGCACGAAGCCCAGCGCGCCCACGCCGGCCAGGCCCACGCAGCCGGCGAGCAGCGTCTGTTGCAGCGCGACGCGCGCGGCCTCGGTGTGGTTGAGCAGTCCGTGCGCCGCGGACAGGAGTGTCGCGAGGAGCAGCAGACCGGCGAGCATGCAGGCGGACACACCCGCCCCGACTCGCTGAGCGAACGTCCAACGTCGCATCATGTGGCACTCCCCCCCGTCCCTAGCGGGAACCCGCATCAGGAAGGCGACCGCCAGCATCCCTGATACGAGGGGACGGGAACATTGCCCGGTTGGACAAAGTCGGAGTCACCCCAGGGGGCTTCGTGACTCTCCCAGGGTGGAAGTTGGACCACGCCGCGCCGGGTTTCGCGGGCCCGGGGGAGCCGGGAGCGGCAAGTGGGGGTGTTGCGTGACGGGCGGGGTGCCCCATCAACCATGGCCATCGCCGGGGCTGGGAGTTATGAGGCGGACCCCCTCTTTGCTCGGGTCGTCCCGCACCGCCTATGTCCCTCGTCGAAGGCCTGAAGGTCCGCTACCTCCCGCAGCCCGAATGGGGTGTGGGACACCTGTTGTCGCTCCACGAGGAAGGCGCCAAGGCGCTCGTCGTCTTCCCCGCGCGGGAGGACGCCCCGATTCTGGTGTCCACCAAGGGCGGTGCCCTGGTGTCGTATCCGCTGCCACCGGGTGAGCCGGTGGTGACGTACAAGGGGCGGCTGGCCCTGGTGGTGGCCGAGGAGCCGGGCGCGCGCGGCCTGCGCCGCTACGTGCTGCGCTACGCGGACACGGGCGAGGAGGACGAGCTGCCGGAGTCGGAGGTGCGTGCGCTGCCCCCTCGCTCCGACCTCTTGTCCACGCTGCGCGAGGGCCGGGTGGGTGAGGCCCGCGCCTTCACGCTGCGCAAGCAGGCGCTGGTCCTGGATGACGAGCGCCGCTGTGACGCGCTGGGCGCGCTGCTGGCCAGCCGCATCATGGTGAAGCCGCACCAGGTGGGTGTGGTGCAGCGCGTGCTGTCCGCGCGCCGTCCGCGCTTCGTGCTCGCCGACGAGGTGGGCCTGGGCAAGACGATTGAAGCGGGCATGGTGTTCAGCGCGCTGCGCCTGTCGGGGCTCGTGCGTCGGTGTCTGGTGGTGGCGCCCAGCCACCTCACCGTGCAGTGGCTGGTGGAGCTGTTCCACAAGTTCAACCAGCTCTTCACGCTGATGGACTCGGACCGCTACGCGCAGTCGCTCAAGGAGGCGCCGGACGTCTCCCCCTGGGCGCGCTTCCCCCTGGTGGTGACGAGCCTGGAGCTGCTCTCCCGCAGCGAGGAGCACCGCCAGGAGCTCGGCGCCGAGGACGCGTTCTGGGATTTGGTCATCATCGACGAGGCGCACCACCTCAAGGGTGAGCGGGCCTTCGAGGCGGCCGACGTCCTGGCGAAGAACTCCTGGGGTCTGCTGCTGCTCACCGCCACGCCCATGCAGTTGGACCCGGCGGAGTACCACGGGCTGCTCACGCTGATTGACGCGGCCACCGCGCCCAGCGTGGCGGGCTTCGAGGAGCGCCTGTCGCGCCAGGAGGAGCTGTCCGCCGCGGTGCGCGCGCTGATGGAGGGCGGCAAGGGCAAGCCCGACGCGGCGGTGAAGGCGCTGGCGAAGCGCTTCCCCGAGGATGCGCGGCTCAAGACGCTCAAGGAGCCGGAGGCCCTGCTCCAGCACCTGGCGGAGACATACAGCTTGAGCGACAGGCTGGTGCGTAACCGGCGTGCGGTGGTGGGTGGTTTCTCGAAGCGCAAGCTGCACCGCCATCCGGTGACGTTGCCCGCGGAGGAGCTCAAGATTCGCGACGCGGCGCTGGCGACGCTGGCGGCGGGGACGCTGCGGGGCGCGCCGCTGGGCAACGTGCTGCGGCGGTTGGAGTCGAGTCCGGCGGCCTTCGCGGGCGCGGTGCGCTCCAACCCGGTGCTGAAGGCGCAGGCAGAGGAGTTGAAGCTGCCCTCGCGCGACGCGAAGTTCGGCGCCTTCCTGGGCGTGCTGCGCAACGTGTGGAAGGCGGAGCCGGCGGCGAAGGTGCTCGTCTTCACGGAGAGCCGGGACACGCTGGAGATGCTCCAGGCGGAGCTGGGGCGCGAGGGCGTGGAGGCGCTGGGCTACCACGGTGACTTGCCGCTGGTGGAGCGCGACAGGCAGGTGGCGCGCTTCCGGGGGCCCGAGGGTCCGAAGGTACTGCTGTGCACGGAGGTGGGCGGCGAGGGCCGCAACTTCCAGTTCGCGCACCACCTGGTCCACTACGACTTGCCCTGGAGCCCGTCCACGGTGGAGCAGCGCATCGGCCGGTTGGACCGCATCGGCCAGACGCACCCGGTGGAGATCCACGTCTTCGACCCGGTGGGCACGCTGGCGTCGGACGTGCTGACGCTGCTGGCGGACGCCGTGGGCGTCTTCGGCGAGACGGTGGGCGGCCTGGACGCGGTGCTGGAGGAGGTGGAGGACCGGCTCGCGGAGCTGGCGCTGCTGCCGCGCGAGGCCCGTGTTTCCTATGCCGCCGAGCTGAAGGCGAAGGTCGAGGCGGCGCGCGAGCAGGTGAAGCGCGCGTATGACCCGCTTTTGGACGTGCGCAGCTTCGACCGGCCCGCGGTGGAGCGCCTGGTGAAGCGCGCGCAGGAGCGGATGGGCCTGGAGCCCGACGAGGACGAGGATGGCGAGGCGCCCGGCGTGGAGGACGGCCTGTGGAGCGTCGCGCGCGACCTGGACGAGCGGCTGGAGGAGACGGTCGCCGAGCTGGCGCGCCGGGTGGGCATCGGCGTGGACATCGACGAGCAGGTGGAGGCCTTCCAGGTGGCCTTCCAGTTCGGCCACGCGCTGAAGGTGGACGGGCTGCCGGGGCTGGACGTGATGGAGGACCACACGCGCCTGGGCACCTTCTGGCGCGACACGGCGGTGGAGGCGGAGGAGCTGGAGTACTTCGCCACCGGGCACCCGCTGGTGGAGGCCCTCTTCGGCTTCCTGCGCGACGGACCCTATGGCCGCAGCGCCTTCCGCTTCATCGAGAAGCGCGGGCCGCTGAAGGCGCGAGGGCTGGAGCTGCTCTACCACGTGCAGCTCCCGGAGCCGGAGGACACCTCCCTGGGCGCGCGCGTGCCCAGCCGCCAATTGGCGCGCTTCCTGGAACGCACGCTGCTGCACGTGGCCGTGGTGGAGGGCGGTGCGGGTGGCCCCAAGGCGGACGACTCCCTGCTCCCCGCGCTGGAGGCCGACGGCAAGTCGCTCAAGGGCGACGAGGTGGGGCGCGCCTTCCCGGGCTTCGACGCCTTCGTGGACGCGGGGGTGCCGGTGGGCCAGCGCGCCGCGGAGGTCGCGCTGAAGAAGCTCACCACCTCCGCCCGCGAGGCCATTGAAGCCGAGCGGGACGCCGCCCTGGAGCGCCTGCGCCTGTCCCTGGACCACCAGGGCCTGTCCGACGAGGCCCTCGCGGACCAGCTGGGCGCCGAACACGCACACTACGTGCGCTTGCTCCAGGCCCTGGACGGGGCCAAGGTGACGCTCGACTCCGCCTGCGGGTTCGTCATCAACCGCTGAGAGCGCTTCTCGGCGGAAGAGAGGTCGTGACGCGGGGTGTCATCCATTTTGGGACAGGCAGTCCCACTGTGTCGCATACGGTGGGACTGGGTACTGACTTTGGCTACGGTCCACTTGACCGATTCCTCAATCAACAAGATTCAGGGAATTGATTGATGTATGGTTCCCCCCGCCACGTTACCCACATCCAAGCAGTCCGGACAGGCGGCGGTGGAAGCGGCTTTGACGCTCCCGCTGGTGGTGTTCCTGGTGTTGGGGACGCTGCAGCTCTTCATGATGCTGCAGGCGCGAATCCTCGCGCAGGTGGCCGTGTACCGGGCGGTGCGGGCGGGCAGCCTCAACCACGCTGACTGCCTGCCGATGATGCACGCGGCGATGGTGACGATGCTGCCGTCCGTCGTCCGCACGGACACTCCCCAGCGGTTGGCGGACGCGTTCCGGATGCGGCGGGACAACGAGTACCGGGTGATGAGCTCCTACGGGAACCTCTTCAACGGGCCCATGGTGGAGATTGTCCGCGACTCGCCGGACGTGGCGTGGGTGAACGCGCTGGCGGGGGACGAGGATTTGCTCTTCGACCAGCCCACGGACAACGACGCGGCGCTCGACAACCGCACGTTGGAGATCCGCATGGTGGCCTGGTACTACATGCGCATCCCCTTCGCGAACTGGGTGATGAGCCGGATGTTCCTGGCCCACTTCGGGTTGCGAAACTACACGGCCACCAATCCGCTGATGCCGGCGCAGAAGCGCTCGGACTGGTGGAACGACGAGGCGCCGCCGCTCGGGCCGAATGACTGGCCGGGGGGCGCGCTGGACGAGCGCATGGTGACGTGGAGCAACCGGGGCCACTTCGTCTTTCCCATCCAGGTCCACGCGGCGATGCGGATGATGACGCCGGTGATGGCCGACAACTTCTCGCGAGGCGCCGAATGTCCCGTCACCGGCTTCTGAAGTCCTCGCGAGGCCAGGCCCTCGTCCTCTTCGCGCTGACGCTGCTGCTGCTCGCGTTGATGGTGTTGATGACGCTGGGCTTCGGCATGCGCGCCAAGGAGCGCGTCGAAATCCAGATGGCCGCGGACGCGGCGGCGTACAGCCAGGCGGTGGCGACGGCGCGGACGTTCAACGCGATTTCGGTGATGAACCGCGCGCAGGTGGCCCACATGGTGGCCATGGCCGGCACGCAGGCGCTCATCAGCCGCAGCAGCCAGGTGTACGCGGCGCATCTCGTCTGCACGCCGGCCTTCACGCCGGTGTTGTGGGAGGTGATGGACAAGGCCGCCGCCACGCAGGTGCAGGTGCTCCAGGGCAGCGCGGGCAACCTCTACCGGGCGGGGCTGAACATCTACAGCCACCTGCTGCGCGAGCACATCGCCGACCAGCGGCTGGCGCTGCGCATCGCCCGGGGGGCCAACCCGGAGCTGGAGGCCACGCCGGACGGCGCGGGCAAGAGCTTCAAGGAACTCAACGGCGACGACGAGGTGCCCAACCACGGGGACCTGATGAACGCGGTGCGACGGGGCGGTGGCGGCTGTAGCGCCGGCGCGGTGTGCGCGGTGGGTGGCACCACGTCCGCGCACCTCAACGCCACCATGGGCAGCATGGGGTGGACGTGGGTGCACAACCGGGCCACGGGCAGCGCGGGGTTCGGCACGGGCGGGGCCGCCCGGTCCGCGGGCTTCCGGCGCTACGGCGCGGCCGCGGAGATGGATGCCTCGACGTACACCACGGTGTCGGGCCGCAACTCCTCCGCGCACGACCATGCGACGGCCATCATGCCCACGCGGTGCGCGAGCAACCCGCCTCCCCTCCCGGTGCCGGTGACGGATGCGTGGGTGATGTCCGACGAGCGGCAGACGCCCGAGGACCAGCACGTGTACGGCCTGCGCCTTCCGCCGGGACAGGCGCCGGAGGCGGGCGAGCCGCTGTTCGAGCGGCACACGCTGGGGATGTGCGTGTCGTGCCCGGGCATCTGGCCGTTCGCGATGAGCTACAACGTGGACCTGCTGCAGCAGGGGCCGAACAACCACTATGGCCAGCCGAAGCTGTACTCGGTGCTGCACCGCGACTACGGCAGCGATGCGCGGCGGAGGAGCCCGGACCCGTGGAACCTCTTCTTCCGCTTCCCCTTCTCCGCGGAGAACACCACGGAGTTCGACCTCGCGATTCCGCTGGGGCGCTCGCGTCCCACGGGGCGTGAGAGCGTGCAGCGCAACCAGGTCGCGCTGTCGGCGGGCATCGTCTACTACCACCGGCCTCGCGCGGCGGGGCAGGGCGGAGGCTGGCGTGAGCCGCCCAACTTCCTGAACCCCTTCTGGCGCGCCACGCTGGTGAGTCCGGAGGGCTCCACGGATGACCGGCCCGCGGCGAGCCTGGAGGCAGCGGGCTTCTCCGAGCACGGCCGGGCGCTGCGGGAGCTGGAGCAGGCGGGCTATCGCGGTGGCAGTCGGCGGGGAGGGGGGTACTGACATGCGCTCGCGAGCGGCACGAGGACAGTCCCTCGTCGAAACGTCGTTGGGGTTGATGGTGTTCATCACCATCCTCATGTTCGGCATCTACTTCGCGGAGGTGGGGGCGCTGACGTTGAAGGTGCAGGAGGCCGCGAACTTCGCGATGTGGAACGCGACGGGTCGTGTGATGCATGACCCGGAGCAGCAGGAGTGGCAGCGGGCCTCGGCCGTGACGGGAGCGCTGGCGGAGGCGAATGGCCGCTACGTGGATTACGACGGCCGCAGCCGGATGGATGGCTCGGGTGGGGTGCCGCTCCAGTTGGCGATTGCGCGCGCGCAGCCCATCCAGGTGGACTGCGAGGCGGAGCTGCCCGCCGGGGTGCCCACGCTGAGGCCGGCGGATGCGCAGGGGCCGTTGGCGTCCATGCGGGTGCTGACGGAGGGCATGCGGTGCACGGCCTCCACGCAGCTGCGCGCCGAGCGCATCGGTCGCTTCATGGAGCCGAGCTTCTTCCAGGCGTCACAGCGGCGCGCGGCGGCGACCTTCCGGGTGTGCGCGGCGGGGCGTGCGTCGGGGGGGCAGTGCCAGGGCTG
>NZ_JABXEM010000229.1:0-19466 GCF_013372595.1 Myxococcus sp. AM011 | reverse complement strand
GAGTGCGGAGGCGGGTGTGTTCTGCAGGGTGAAGGAGACCTGGAAGAGGGGCGAGTGGCTCAGGGAGCGCTTCGGAGCGAGCTCCTCGACGAGCTTCTCGAAGGGCACGTCCTGGTGCTCGAAGGCGCCGAGCGTGGCCTCCTTCACACGCGCCAGTACCTGGCGGAAGGAAGGGTTGCCCTCCAGGCGCGTGCGCAGCGCGAGCGTGTTGACGAAGAAGCCGATGAGGCCTTCGAGCTCGGCGACGCGGCGGCCGGCGATGGGGGAGCCGACGGTGATGTCGTCCTGGCCCGAGTAGCGCGACAACAGCAGTTGCCACCCGGCCAGCAGGGCCATGTAGGGGGTGACACCCTCCTGCTGGCATAGGGTCTTGAGGGCCTCGGACAGCTCCCGCGACAGATGCACGGGGTGCGAATCACCGCGGTAGGACTGGATGGCGGGACGGGGCCTGTCGGTGGGCAGCTCCAGCACTGACGGCGCGCCTCGTAGTTGCTGCTTCCACCAGCCAAGCTGCGCCGCCAGCACCGGGCCCTGCAGCCACGAGCGCTGCCAGACGGAGTAGTCGGCGTACTGCACCGGCAGCTCGGGAAGGGGTGAGGGGTGGCCAGCGCGGAAGGCCATGTAGAGGGCCGCCATCTCGCGCACCAGCACGTCCATGGACCAGCCGTCGGAGACGATGTGGTGCATGTTGAGCAGCAGCACGTGCTCGTGCTCGCCCAGCCGCAGCAGGCTTGCGCGCAGCAGCAGCCCGCGCTCCAGCACGAAGGGCGTGTGCGCTTCCTCCTCGACGAGCCGGCGCACCTCGGCCTCCCGGTCCTCACGGGAGGAGAGGTCCACCACCGGCAGCGCGAAGGGGGCAGGCTCGTGGATGTGCTGCGAGGGCTGTCCGTTGGCGCTGGGGAAGCAGGTGCGCAGCGACTCGTGGCGGCGGACGAGCTCGAAGAGGGAGCGCTGGAGGGCCGCGCTATCCAGGACGCCCGTCAGTCGCAGGGCGCCGGGGATGTTGTAGACGACGCTGCCAGGCTCCAACTGGTGGAGGAACCACAGGCGCTGCTGGGCGAAGGACAGCGGCGGCCCGTCCGTCCGGGGCGCCCGGGTGAGCGGAGGCAGCCAGACGCCCTGGCCCGCTTGAAGGGCGGCATCGAGGCGCTGGGCGAGCCGCTCCACGGTGGATGCCTCGAAAAGCTCCCGCAGGGCCAGCTCCACGTGGAGGGACTCGCGCACGCGGGAGACCAACTGGGTGGCCAGCAGGGAGTGGCCGCCCAGTTCGAAGAAGTCTCCGTGCAGACCCACCTGCTCGACGTTCAGTACCTCCGCGAAGAGGGCCGCCAGCTTCTGCTCGGTCTCCGTGCACGGGGCGACGAATTGTTCCTCCTTCGTTCCGGAGGCGTCTGGAGCCGGCAAGGCCTTGCGGTCCACCTTGCCATTGGGCGAAAGCGGCAGGGACTCCAGCAGAACCAGGGCCGAGGGGACCATGTACTCGGGGAGCTTCTGGCGCAGGGCGTCCTTGAGGGCCGAGGCGTCCGCGCCTGGGGCAACGGCATAGGCCACCAGACGCTTGTCGCCGGACGAGTCCTCGCGCACGAGGACGACGGCTTCCCGCACCTGCACCAGTTGGCGCAGCGCGCTCTCCACCTCGCCTGGCTCGATGCGGAAGCCGCGCACCTTCACCTGGAAGTCGGTACGGCCCAGGAACTCCAGCGTGCCGTCCTGCTTCCAGCGCGCCTTGTCGCCGGTGCGGTAGAGGCGCGCGCCCGTGGCGAAGGGGTGTGGCACGAAGCGCTCGGCGGTGAGGTCCGCCTGGCCCAGGTAGCCCCATGCCAGGCCGTCTCCGCCGGCAAACACCTCTCCGGGCACACCCACCGGGACGGGTTGCATGGCGGAGTCCAGCACGTAGACGTGGCTATTGGAGATGGGGCGGCCAATGGGGACGGAGGCGCCGAAGGAGGAGGCGGCCTCCAACCGGTGGCAGGCGGAGAACGTGGTGTTCTCGGTGGGTCCGTAGCCATTGACGAGGACAGCCCCCTCGGGGAGGCGGGCCAGGTGTTCGCGTACGCGCTGCGCTGGCAGCACGTCACCTCCGGCGAGCACCTGACGCACGGAGGCCAGGGCCTGGGGCTGGTGCACCGCCATCTGCTCGAAGAGAGCGGCGGTGAGCCAAAGGGTGGTGACGCGGTGACGAACGAGGGCCGCGCCGAGTTCCTCCAGGGAAGGCTGCTGGGGAGGGAAGAAGACGAGGCGTGCGCCATGAAGCAGGGCGCCCCAGACTTCGAGGGTGGAGGCGTCGAAGGAGATGGGGGCCAGTTGGAGGAAGACCTCCTCGGGCCCGAAGTGGATGAAGGAGCTGCCGAGCACCAGGCGGGTGATGCCGCGGTGGGCGATGGCCACGGCCTTGGGCTGCCCGGTGGAGCCCGAGGTGAACATGACGTACGCCAGACTGTCGGCGTGGGTGAATGCCTGGGGCGAAGTGGTGGGTTGGCGAGCCACCAGGTGCCAGTCGGAGTCGAGGCAGATGACGACGGGGACGTGACTGGGCAGCGCGTCCGCGAGCCGCTCCTGCGTGACGAGGACGGAGATGCCCGTCTGGGCGAGCATGAAGTCCAGCCGCTCCGCGGGGTAGGCCGGGTCCAGCGGGACGAAGGCGGCGCCGGCCTTGAGGATGCCCAGGAGGCCCTGCACCAGCTCCGGCGAGCGCTCCAGGCACAAGCCGACGCGGGTGCCAGGGGTGACGCCGAGGGTGCGCAGGTGCCAGGCCAGTTGATTGGAGCGCTCATCGAGCTGGCGGTAGGTGAGCGTGGCGCGCTCCGCCTCGACGGCGATGGCGTCCGGGGTGCGCGCGGCCTGGGCGGAGAAGAGCTGATGGACGCTCGCCTCGCGTGGGTACTCGGCGCCCGTGGCATTCCAGTCCACCAGCACCTGCTGACGCTCCGCTCCGGTGAGCAGGGAGAGGGAGTCCACGCGCGTGTCCGGCGAGCGGAGCGCCGCCCGCAGGAGCGCCTGGAAGTGCGTCACCAGCCGCGCCACCGTGGAGACGTCGAAGAGGTCGGTGTTGTACTCGAGGGTGCCGCCGAAGCCTTCCGGCGTGTCGGTGAGGATGAGCGCCAGGTCGAAGCGGGCCACGTGGCTCTGCAGCTCCATCAGGCGCAGGGAGAGGCCCGGCAGCGAGAGTGCGGAGGCGGGTGTGTTCTGCAGGGTGAAGGAGACCTGGAAGAGGGGCGAGTGGCTCAGGGAGCGCTTCGGAGCGAGCTCCTCGACGAGCTTCTCGAAGGGCACGTCCTGGTGCTCGAAGGCGACCAGGGTGCTCTGACGTACCTGCGCCAGCAGCTCCCGGAAGTTGGCGCGAGGGTTGAGCCGGGCGCGCAGGACGAGCGTGTTGACGAAGAAGCCGATGAGGCCCTCCAGCTCGGCGACGCGGCGGCCGGCGATGGGGGAACCGACGGTGATGTCGTCCTGGCCCGAGTAGCGCGACAGCAGCAGTTGCCACCCGGCCAGCAGGGCCATGTAGGGGGTGACACCCTCCTGCTGGCACGCGGCCTTGAGGGCCTCGGACAGCTCCCGCGGCAGGTGCACGGGAGTGGTGGCGCCCCGGTAGGACTGGACGGCGGGACGGGGCCTGTCGGTGGGCAGCTCCAGGGTGGCGGGAGCGCCTTCCAGGTGCTCGCGCCACCAGGAGAGCTGGGTGTCCAGTGTCTCCCCTCGGAGCCACGAGCGCTGCCAGACGGAGTAGTCGGCGTACTGCACGGGCAGCTCGGGCAGGGGCGAGGGCTGGCCAGCGCAGGAGGCCTTGTAGAGGGCCGCCATCTCGCGCACCAGCACGTCCATGGACCAGCCGTCGGAGACGATGTGGTGCATGTTGAGCAGCAGCACGTGCTCGTGCTCGCCCAGCCGCAGCAGGCTTGCGCGCAGCAGCGGCCCGCGCTCCAGAGCGAAGGGCGTGTGCGCTTCCTCCTCGGCGAGCCGGCGCACCTCGGCCTCCCGGTCCTCACGGGAGGAGAGGTCCACCACCGGCAGCGCGAAGGGGGCAGGCTCGTGGATGTGCTGCGAGGGCTGGCCGTTGGCGCTGGGGAAGCAGGTGCGCAGCGACTCGTGGCGGCGGACGAGCTCGCGGAGGGCGTGTTGGAGGGCTGTGCTGTCCAGGACGCCCGTCAGTCGCAGGGCGCCGGGGATGTTGTAGACGACGCTGCCAGGCTCCAACTGGTGGAGGAACCACAGGCGCTGCTGGGCGAAGGACAGCGGCAGCCCGTCCGTCCGGGGCGCCCGGGTGAGCGGAGGCAGCCAGACGCCCTGGCCCGCCTTGAGCGAGGACTCCAGACGGGCGGCAAGCGCGGAGAGGGTGGAGGACTCGAAGAGGGCGCGCAGGGGCAGCTCCACCTGGAAGGTGGAGCGGATGCGCGAGACGAGGCGCGTGGCCAGCAGGGAGTGGCCGCCCAGCTCGAAGAAGTCGTCGTGTACGCCGACGTGCTCCAGGCGCAGCAACTCCTTCCAGAGCGCGGCCAGCTTCTCCTCCCACGGAGTGCGCGGACCCTCGGCCCCGGCCGCGCCACGTGACACCTGGGGCGCGGGCAGGGCGCGCCGGTTCACCTTGCCATTGGGCAGCAGCGGCAGGGCCGCCAGGGCCACCAGGGCCTGCGGCACCATGAAGGTGGGCAGACGCTCCGTGAGCCACCCCTTCAACTCCGCCACGTCGAGCGTCTGTCCGGCACGAGGCACGGCGTAGGCCACCAGTTGCTTGTCACCGGGCACGTCCTCGCGCACCAGCACCAGCACCTCGTGCACCCGCGGGTGGCGCAGCAGGGCGGCTTCGACCTCGCCCGGTTCGATGCGGAAGCCGCGCACCTTCACCTGCGAGTCACCGCGGCCCAGGTACTCGAGGGTCCCGTCGGATCGCCAGCGGACCTTGTCTCCCGAGCGATACAGGCGCTGCCCGGGCTCGGAGGCGAATGGATCCGGCACGAAGCGCTCGGCCGTCAGCCCCGGCTGGTGCAGGTAGCCGCGCGCGACGCCCTCGCCGCCCACGTACAGCTCGCCCGTCACACCCACGGGGACGGGCTGCTGCTCCTCGCCCAGCACGTAGGTGCGCACGTTGAGCACCGGCCGACCGATGCACACCTCGCGGCCCTCCGGCTGCTCCCGTGCCGACAGGTTGATCGCCGTGGCGACCGCCATCACCTCGGTGAGGCCGTAGGTGTTGAGCAGCGGCACGGCCGGACCTACGCGCCGCATCCACTGCGCCACGCGCTCCGGTACCGCGCGCTCGCCGCCGATGATCAACCAGCGCAGCCCGCGAGGCATCCGCCCGTGCCCCTCTTCGAGGCAGGCGACCAGCTCATGCCAGAAAGCGGTGGGAAGGTTGAGCTGAGTGATGCCCTGTGCCTCGCACCACGCCAGGAAGGCCTCGGGTGCTTCCACCTGGGCGGAAGGCCGCAACACCAGCGTGCCGCCCTGGGTGAGGCACGTGTAGAGCTCCTCCGCGCTGGTGTCCCAGCTGATGGAGGCGAACTGCAGCAGCCGATCTCCCGGGGAGATGGGCGAGAAGCACGAGGCGGCCCGGCTGTAGTTCACCAGCGACCGGTGCGACATCACCACGCCCTTGGGCTGGCCCGTGGATCCCGAGGTGTAGAGGACGTACGCGGCCGCTTCGGGAGGCAGCACGACGGATGGCGCCTCCGCGCCGCACATGGCGATGGCCTCGCGTGCGCCGTCCAGGCACACCTCCTCCACCTGGAGGCCTGACAACTTCCCGCGCGTGGGCGCATGCACCAGCAGCACGCGGATGCCGCTGTCGACCACCATGTGGGCCAGTCGCTCGGCCGGATAGGCACTGTCCAGCGGCACGTAGGCGGCGCCCGCCTCGAGGATGCCCAGGAGCGCCACCACCATGTCCAGGGAGCGCTCCAGGCACAGGCCGACCCGCGCCTCGGGGCCGATGCCGCGCGCCCGCAGGAAGTGGGCGAGCCGATGGGCCCGCTCCATCAGCTGCGCGTACGTGAGGGTGCCGCCCTCCGCGGCCACCACCGCCAGGGCATCGGGCGTGCGCGCCGCCTGGGCCTCGATGAGCGCGGGGATGCGGGTGTCGCCGGCCGGTCCCTCGCGCGTCGCATTCCACTCCACCACCACCCGCTGTTGCTCCTCGGCGGACAGCAGGGGCAGCGTCCTCACCCGCGTCTCCGGTGCCCCGACGGCGCCCTCCAGCAGCACCTGCAGGTGGCCCAGCAGGCGCTCCAGGGTGGACGCGTCGAAGAGGTCCGCGTTGTAGAGGGCCTCCAGCCACACCCCCTCGGGAGCGCGGACGAGCGTCATCGTCAGCTCCAGCTCCGTGGTGGCGGGCACCGTCTCCAGCGCCTCCACGTGCAGGCCCGGAAGGGTCAGCCGCGACAGGGGGGCGTCGAGCTGATTGAAGAGCACCTGGAAGCGCGGCGCGCGGCGGCCCAGGGTCTCGAAGGGCACGTGCGGATGGGCGAAGCCCTCCAGCACCGTGTGGCGGGTGCGCGCGAGCAGTTCGCGAAACGTGGGGTTTCCGGCCAGGTGGGCGCGGAAGACGAGGGGCTCGAAGAAGAGGCCCACGACGCCATCGAGGCCCGCCTGCCCGCGGTTTGCGAAGGGCGAGCCCACCAGGAAGTCCTCCTGCCCGCTGTAGCGCGACAGCAGCACCTTCAGGCCCGCCAGCACGGTCATGAACAGGGTTCCCGACTCCTGGCGGGCCAGCGCCTCCAGGCCCCGCACCAGCGTGGGGGGCAGCAGCACCTTGCGCAGCCCGGCGCTCCCGGTGCCCGCGCGGCGCGGCCTGTCCGTGGGCAGCTCCAGCGACAGCGGCGCGTCCGCCAGGTGCTGACGCCACCAGGAGCGTTGCGCCTCCAGCGCCTCGCCATGGAGCGTGGCGCGCTGCCAGGCGGCGTAGTCGGAGTACTGGAGGGAGGGCTCGGCCACGGCCGGCTTCGTGCCCATGTGGAAGGCCCCGTAGAGCTCTCCCAGCTCGCGGACCAGGACTCCCGCGGACCAGCCATCGACGATGAGGTGGTGCAACGTCACCAGCAGCACGTGCTCACGTTCGCCCAGCCGCAGCAGGGTGACGCGCAGCAGTGGACCGCGCGCGAGGTCGAACGGGCGGTGCGCGTCCTCGCGCAGCAGCCTCCGCACCTCGGCCTCACGCTCGGTGGCGGGCAGTGCCCCCAGGTCGACCGGAGTGAGCGTGAAGACGGCGGGGGACGCGCTGACCTGGAAGGGCTCGCCAGCCTCGGAATGGAAGGTCGTCCGCAGCGCCTCATGGCGGCGCACCAGCTCGCCCAGGCTGTGCTCCAGGGCCGTGACGTCGAGCGCACCCGCGAGCTTCAGCGCGGCGGACAGGTGGTAGGCGAGGCTGCCTGGCTCGAGCTGCTCGAGCAGCCACATCCGCTGCTGGGCGAGGGTCAGCGGCGCCGGGCCGCGCTCCTCGCGGCGGGGGATGCAGACGCGGGCCTTCTTCTCACGCCAACGCGCCAGCAGCGGGTCGGCGGTGGCGGCCAGCGTCGGGTACCGCCACAGGAAGGCCGGGGGCAGTGACAGCTCCAACTCGGCCTCGAGCCGGCCCTGCAGCTCGAGGAGCATCAGCGAGTCGAGGCCGAGCTCCGCCAACGCGGAGTGAGCGTGGATGCCCGAGGACTCCAGGTGCACGACGCGGGCGAGCACGTCGCGCAGGTAGCTCTCCAACCGGGAAAGCTGCTCCTCGGGGGCCGTGGCGCGCAGGAGCTCCGCGATGGGGAGCGCCCCCTGCGTCACGGCTTCCGGCTGCTCCGAGACGACCGAGCGGCCCACCGTCTCGAGGGTACCGGTCATGAAGCCGATGCGGCATGCGTGACGTTGGATCTTCCCGCTGGAAGTCTTGGGGATTGAGCGCGGCTCGAGCAGCACCACCGCGTGCACGTGGACCGCGTGCTCCTCGGCCACCTTCTTCCGGATGGCGTCGGTCACCGCGTCCGCGTCGGCGCCGCGCAGGTCCACCTCGGCGGCCACGCCCAGCCGCTCCTCGCCCTCCACCTCCACGGAGAAGGCGGCGATGCAGCCCTGGCGCACGGCCTTGTGGGCCGACTCGAGCGTCAGCTCGATGTCCTGGGGGTAGAAGTTGCGGCCCCGGATGATGATGAGGTCCTTCAACCGGCTGGCGATGTACAGCCTTTCGCCGGAGAAGAAGCCGAGGTCTCCCGTGCGCAGGAACGGCCCCGAGCCATCCGCCAGCCGCGCGTCGAAGGTGCGCGCCGACGCCTCCGGTTGGTTCCAGTAGCCCCGGGCCACGCTCGGACCGGAGAGCCAGATCTCACCCACCTCGTGGTCGGCGCAGGCGCTCCCCGTCTCCGGGCGCACGATGAGCATGTGCAGCTCGGACGGGCGGCGGCCCGAGGACACCATCACCCGGGCGCCCTGGGTGCCCTCCGGCACCGCGGCGGCCTTCCCGTGCTCCAGCGCCTGGGGGTCCACCGCCAGGGAGGTGAACAGCTCCTCCTTGTCCCCGCTGGAGGCGATGAGCGTGGCCTCGGCCAGGCCGTAGCACGGGTAGAAGGCCTCACGCCGGAAACCGCACGGGGCGAAGGTGCGGGCGAAGTGCTCCAGCGTTTCCTGTCGGATGGGCTCGGCGCCGTTGAAGGCCAGATCCCAGCGGCTCAGGTCCAGCTCGGCCCGCTCCGCCTCGGTCATCTTCCGCGCCACCAGGGCGTAGGCGAAGTTGGGACCACCGCTGGTGGTGCCGCGGAAGTGTGAGACTGCCTGCAGCCAGCGCGCGGGGCGCTGCAGGAAGGCGATGGGCGACATCATCGTGCAGGGGAAGCCCACGTACATCGGCTGGATGACATTGCCGATGAGCCCCATGTCGTGGAACAACGGGAGCCAACCGACGCCCACCGACTCCGGGGTGTGACCGAACCCCTGCGCGATGAGCCGCTCGTTGTGCAGCACGTTGGCGTGGGTGAGCATCACGCCCTTGGGCGTACCCGTGGAACCCGAGGTGTACTGGAGGAAGGCCAGCGTGTCGCCGGAGATGTCTGGCCTGCGCCAGGACTGGGCGGCGTCCGCGGGGGTGGCGTCGGTGGCCATCCACTTCAGCACCGCCATCTCCGGTGCCAGCTCATGGAGCGCTCCGGACAGCTCCAGGATGGTCGAGGTGGTGAGGACGAAGCCCGCCTCGCAATCACGCGCGATTGCCCGCAGGCGGGGCAGGGTGCGCTCGAGCCGCATCGGGTCCGGCGGGTAGGCCGGGACGGCCACCACGCCAGCGTAGAGGCAGCCCATGAAGGCGGAGATGAACTCCAGTCCCGGAGGGAACAGCAGCAGCGCCCGTTGGCCCCGGGCTCCCTCCGCCTGCAGGGCCGCGCCGATGGCGCGCGCGCGCGCATCGAGCCGGGCGTAGCTCCACTCCTCCATCCCGCCGTCCAGGTCGCCGGTTTCCAGGAAGCGGTACAGCAGCCGGGCGCCTTGCGCCTCCACGCGAAGGCGCAGCAGCTCGACGAGGGTGTCGCACCGAGGATGAAGCAGAGCAGGCTGGTTCAAGGGGGCCCCCTGAAGCCCGAGAGCAGTCGGACGTTGAGAAACAAGGACGTGTCACCGGGGTACGTCGGGCAGTGCCTCTAGCGCGTGGCACCGGCCTCCACGAACCCGGCATGCGGAGCGAGGCCCGCGCCGGGCAGTTCCGGCCCGACGCGCAAGCTAGACTCCAGCGGTGAGCGCGGTAGCGGTCATGACGAGCGGCTCCCCGCCCATCGGCCAGAACTGGGATTGGGCGCGCCGCGGCAATTGAGAGTGATTGCGCGACATCTCCGCCCCGACGGAAGCCTCGTGGGCGCCAGGAGTCGCCAGTCCGCTGGAGAGCAGCAGCGCTAACACCAGGACGGTAGGCGCACCAACGACGTACTGCGGGGGCGCCATGAACTTATTCCTTTCAACGATGGTCACGCCAGAGCCTCTTTCAACCTATGCTACTTTGTCCAACTTTCCATGGCTAGGTGGGAACGCTATCTTGAGACCTTCGTCATGACGAGGCGTCTGCCTGCCCGGTAATGGCGGAGCGGGCGTAGCTCGGAGAGGGCAACAATGGCTTCGGGTAGGTCGCTGGCGTTGCCCCCAGGACCCAGGGGTGACTGGCTGGTCGGGAGTGCGTTCGAGGAGCGGGCCGATTCGATCGGGATGTACCTGCGCTACTTCAAGCAGTACGGGGACATCGTCCGGTTCCGGCTGGGCCGGACGCCGTTCTACCTGGTCAGCCACCCCCAGTCCGTGAAGCACTTCCTGGCGGACAACGCGGCGAACTACCCAAGGCACGCCCCCGGCGCGAAGCGGCAGAAGAGTGGGGGCCTGTTCACCCTTTCCGGGGAGCCCTGGAAGCGGCACCGGCGGCTGATGCAACCGGGGTTCCATCGCCAGCGGATGGAGGCGCAGGTGCCGGCGCTGGTGCGGAGCACCCAGTGGACCTTCGACAACTGGTGGGAGGCGCTGGTGCGTACGGGCGAGCCCTTCAATCTGACGGAGGCGCTCTCCCGGGTGACTGTCTCCCACATGGCCCAGGCCGTGTATTCCGAGGAGGCGAGCGAGGAGGTGTTCGCCGCGACCCGGCAGATGCTGGACTTCAACAACGATCGGCGGCCGCTGCCGTTGGTGTTGTTGCTCCAGGCGCTACCCTTCCTGGATCGGCGCCGGCCCAAGCGGCAGGAGGCGATGGCCCTGCTCCGGGAGGTGGGCCGCCAGCAGGTGGCCCGGCGGCGGCAAGGGGGCGGGGGCACGCAGGACCTGCTCACCGCGATGATGGAGGCCCGCGATGAGGAGGGCGAGGGCCTGAACGATGCCGAGCTGGGGGCCGAGTTCTTTACCCTCTTCTTCGCTGGGCACGAGGCGACCACGTCCGCGTTGGTGTGGACCTGGGTCGAACTGGCGCGTCACCCGGAGATCGAGGAGCAGGTGCGCGCGGTGGTGGAGCAGAGCCTGGGGGACAGCCCCCCGACAGGAGAGGACCTGCCGAAGTTGAGCTACCTCACCCAGGTGTTCCAGGAGGCGATGCGCCTGCACCCTCCGGCGCCGGTGCTGGGACGGACGGCGCTGGCGGCGGATCGGATGATGGACTTCGACGTGCCGGCGGGAACGAACGTCATCGCGGTGCCCTACGTGCTGCACCGGCACCCTGAGTTCTGGGAGGAGCCGGAGCGCTTCTTGCCGGAGCGCTTCTCCCGGGAGCGGGAGCAGAAGATTTCGCGCTTCCTCTACGTGCCCTTCGGAGCGGGACAGCGGTTGTGCATGGGGAACAACCTGGCGCTGATGGAGGGCACGCTGACGCTGGCGATGATGGTGCAGCGCTATCGGGTGTCCCTGGTTCCGGGGCAGCCGATCGTTCCGCGGGCGGGCGCCACCTACCATGTGCAGGGCGGACTGAAGGTAACCCTCGCGCCGGCGCGCCAGGCCGCATTGAAGGCACGGCGGCACGTGTCGCCAACCGCCGGTTCTGCCTAGATGCGCTCCGAGTCCTTCAGGCGCAGTTCGTTGCGGAGCCGCTCCAGCCTCCGTGTCAGCTCAGCGGAGTGCTCCTCGCGGATGCGCTGACGCTCGCCGCCAGAGCCGCCCTTGCGGATGAAGCCGCCCTCGGGCTGCTCGTACATGGACAGACGGAAGTCGAATTTCATCTCGTGCTGCTTCATGTACGCGAAGCTGCATTTGTGGAGGATGTCGCCCAGGCGCTCTTCCCGCAGCGGAATGCCGCAGAAGGCGGCGATGCGGCGCACCTGGGCCTCCAGGTCGTCGCGCAGGTCCTCGTAGCGAACCCACAGCACGTTGTCGTCATGGCGGTGCGGCAACCACGAGCGCATATAAGCGAACCAGTCAGCGTTGCCATCGCTTCGCAGCGAGGCCCCCATGAAGGCGTCGAAGTCCATGAGGAACCGCGTCGCCAACTGGTGATGGTGATAGTGGGAGATGAGGGCGTCGCGGACGTCGCGAGTGACCAGGATGATGCGTGAGCTCTTCGCCGGCCGTAGATGTTCGTACAGCATGTGCGTCTTCATGAGCCGCGGTGACGGCAGTCGCTCCAGGTGGCCGAGGCGGGCCTTCAGGCTGAGTTCCTCCAGATAGGGCGACACCTGGGAGATGTGGCCGAACTCGCCGCGCCCCTCATTGACCAACTGAACGAGGATCATCTGCAGCCAGGTGGTGCCGCACTTCGGGTACGTCGCGATGTAGACGTCCCCGGGCCGGGGCCGGAAGTCCAGGCGCCAGCGAAGGGGGCTCAGCGCATCCCGGCCCCACTTGGAAAAGCTACTGGCAAGGTTCACCGGCGTGGAAAGGAGCAGGAAGAGAAGTTTCGCGAGCCAGCGCATCGTCAGCCAGGGCCTTTGTCGGAAAACCGCTAAGGAGTGGTGAAGCGGGGATTCTAGCTGAGCGCGGAGGCCGCCGCGCCAGGTCGTCTGGTATCGCGGTGCGTCGAGGCGACCTCGCGCGTCGGTCCTGTCGGGACTCAGGGGCTTCGCATGGCCACGAGCGGGTCCACGCGGGTGGCGCGGCGCGCGGGGAACCAGCAGGCCAGCAGGGCGATGACGGCGAAGAGGGTGGCCACGGCGCCGAAGGTGAGGGGATCCGTGGCGGTGATGCCGTGGAGTTGGCTTGTGAGCAATCGGCTCAGCGCCAGCGAGCCCATGAGGCCCAGGGCGATGCCCACTCCCGCGAGCCTCGCGCCCTGGCCGAGGACGAGCCGGAGGACGTCTCCAGGCCGGGCCCCGAGCGCCATGCGGATGCCCAGTTCTCGGGTGCGCTGTGTGACGAGCAGCGAGATGACGCCGTAGAGGCCGTAGGTGGACAGCACCAGGGCCAGGGTCGCGAAGCCGCCGAGCAGGCAGAGCACGAGCCGCCGAAAGCCGAGTGACTGGGAGATGACCTGGTCCATGGTGAGGGCTCGGAAGACGGGCAGGCTCGAGTCGACCCGGCGAACGGCCTGGCGGACCGAGGGCAGCAGGGTTTCTGGTGGCACCGAGGTCCGCGCGACGAGGACGAGGCTGTCATCGCCCCAGGGACGGCCGTACGGGACATGGAGCTCGGCCAGAGGGGTCTTGTCCAGGCCGGCCTGCCGCACGTCGCCGACGACGCCGATGATGGTGTGGGCACCCGTGCCGAGGCGGAGCTGTCGGCCCAGGGCGTTGCCGTCCGGGAAGTGCCGTCGCGCGAGCGTCTCGTTGATGATGACGGTGGCGGGCTGGCCGGGGGCCGCGTCGTGGGTCGTGAAGTCGCGGCCCTGCTTGAGCGGGATGCCCAGGGTGGCGAAGAAGCCGGGGCTGGTGGAGCGTCGTTCGGCGCGATGCTCGGTGCCGGGCTCTGGAGGCGGTTCGCCCTCGATGACGTAGCGGGCGTTGTTCCATGCGCGCTGGATGGGAAGCAATGACGTCATTCCCACGGCGCTCACGCCGGGCAGCGCGCGGACCTCGTCGAGGATGGGCTCCAACAGGGTGCTCGGCACGTTCGCGTCGAGCCCTTGGTCGTTGAAGAACCGGGTGTCGGGGATGGCGATGTGCAGCGTGAGGAGCTGCTCGGGGGCGAGTCCGGGAGATGTGCCGAGGAGTTGGAAGAAGCCTCGACCGAGGAGGCCCGCGCCCATGAGGAGCACGAGGCAGACGGCCAACTCCACGACAATCAGCGTGGACCGGAGCCGCTGGCCGCTGGAGACCGGGGCTCCGCGAAGGTCGAGTCGGGAGACCTGGAGCGCGGGAAGCAGCCCGAAGGCCAGGCCGCTGCCGATGGAGATGGCGGCCAGGAACAGGAAGGTCGTCCCGTCGAGGGACACGGCGGCCCGGTGAGGCATCGACTCGGGGGCGACGGCGAGCAGCGCGTCCAGGCCCCAGTGCGCGAGCAGTCCGCCCAGGGCGCCTCCCGTGAGCGCGAGCAGGAGGCTCTCCACGAGGAGTTGCTGGATGATTCGGGCTCGGGTCGCGCCCAGTGCCACTCGAACTGCGAGTTCCTGCCGGCGGCCTCCCGCGCGCGCGAGCAGGATGTTCGCGACGTTGGCGCAGGCGATGAGGAGGACCAGGGCCACGGCGCCGAGCAGCAGCTTCAGGGGGCCGCTCCAGAGCCGCGTCTGGGCCTCGGCGAGCGAGTCGACGCGGGCGGTGCGGTCCTTGAGGGCCTCGGGGCCCGCGGCGGCGATGCCGGCGGTGACGGCCTTGAGCTGTTCGTTCGCCGTGTCCAGGGTGATTCCGGGCGCCAGTCGGGCGCGTACCGAGAGCACCGTGGAATAGCGAGCGCCGCGGGCATCGGGCGGAGCCACCAGCGGGAGCCAGACATCCATGTTCGGGTCGAAGGACTCAGGAATGACGCCGACGACGGTATGGGGGACATTGTCGAGGAGCACCGTGCTGCCGAGGACGGCGGGATTCGCGCCGAACCGGCGACGCCAGACGGCTTCATTGAGGACGGCGACGGCTTCGTGACCGGGTTGGTCGTCGCCGGGCGCGAAGGTCCGTCCGAGCAACGGAGGCACGCCGTGCACGGAGAAGTAGTCGGCGGTGCCTCGGGTGGCCTCGAGGCGCTCGGAATCGTCGTCGGTGCGGAGGATGGAGCCGCCCACGGTGAACGCGGCCAGGTGCTCGAAGGCCCGGGTCTGGTCCCGCCAGTCGAAGAATGTGAGCCAGGAGACGGGGCCGCCGCTGCCTTGAGCGCGCAGCTCGACGAGCGAAACGAGCCGCTCGGGTTCGGCGTACGGGAGGGGCCGGAGGAGTACGCCGTTGACCGCGCTGAAGATGACGGCGTTGGCGCCGATGCCCAGCGCCAGGCAGAGGATGGCGGCGAACGCGAAGCCGGGGGCACGTCGGAACGTGCGGAACGCGAAGCGCGCATCCGCGATGATCAAGTTGTCGAACATTCGAGGTCGCCGGTTGGGGGTTCGAAAGAGCCCGCATCTTGGCCGACAGCGGCGTGCCGGAGGCCTGGGAACGGCGGGGAAGAACCGTGGGAAAACGACCCCTGGATTCCCATTCGCTTAGTTTACATAACGCATGTTATCGGACGTAACGATAGAGGGAGGCCAGGGGCGTGCGGCGGTCCTCGCGGGTCCATCCCGGGGTTTGCGCGCGGCCTGTCCGACCGGTGCCCTTCACCGGGCGCTGCGGCTTCAGTTGCCTTGGAGCCAAGCTCCACCAGCAAGTCCAAGGCTGCGTGGCGACCTGTGCACGGTATCTAGAAGCTGGTCGAGAGTCGGCATCATGGAATCAGTCGCCACGGACAAGCCTGAACGGCCCGAGGACTCCCAGCCCGGTTTTGACCTCGCCGGCACCATCTCAATATTGGCTGCAGCCCTTGGTTTTCGGCAGCTTCTATTCCCTCTCCATCAATCTGCGGGGAGCCACCAGAGTTGATTGCCGCTGCGCAACGTGCGCTCCAGCCATACCGCGAACGACGACGCAATCTCCACGACCTGCTGCGGGTAGGTCTCGTGGTAGGCGTCGAGGATGGGGTACGGCGCGGGCCGCGCCACGTCCACGAGGTTGTAGTCGGAGTCCTGTAGGTAGACGAGCGTCCACCAGGACGCGGCTCCCGCCGATTCCTCCTGCCGAGGCTTGGCGACTCGCACCGGCTGGATTTCGTGCAGCCCGAGGATGCGAAATGTTTGCTCCGGCTGTGGCTCGAAGAGGCATGCACCGTTGGTGCGCAGGTAGAACGCGCGCAGCTCGTCATCCAGGCGCCAGCCAGCGCTGGCCTCAAACGCAGCTATCTGCTCAAGCGTCGCGGGCGCGTTCGGGTAGTGGCTCGCGGCGACCTCGTCGAGCAGCTTTTGCAGGTGGCTAATCGGCATACGGTCTATCCAGTCCGATGGTCCGCCACCGCGCGTCACCCGCGTAGCATTGAGGATATGCCTTGTTGGCCACGTCGTGCACTTCGGGTGGCATGGGCAGCACGTTGTTGCGCGCCGTGGGATGACCGCCATGCAGCAAGTCATGGATGTGGTGGCCGGGCCAGTTGTCGCCACCAGGGACGCGCGGCCATGCCCCGAACTCCTGGGCCCAGGCGTTGCGGTAGCCCCGCCGCGCGCTGTCCCAGATGCGCCGGAGCGCCGGCACGTTGGGCACTGCGGCGTAGTCGCAGCAGCAGTGCGTGATTGCGAGCCGTCCACCGGCCTCGGCTGGTAGCGCCAGGAACCGGCCGCGCCAGTCGCCCTTGATGTCCGCCAGCCAGATTGCATCCCTTGAGGGTGTGCCCTTCGCCTGCACACCGCGCCTCGCAGCGGTTCCACCAAGCGGCCGAGCAGCTCCAGGGGCCGTAGTAGATGCTCGTGGTCACCTGTCCGCCGTCGGGAGTCGGCACGGCAGGACCCACCCACTTGGCGGACGCTGGCGGCCCGACACTGCCAACGGTTGCCGAGCCACATGCAGAAAGAGCCAGGACAGCGAGCACTCGTAACCGGGCAGACATGAAAAATCTGCTTACCCTACCCTCGTCATCTTGTCCCTCGTGAGCGAACCCGGTCGTACTGCGTGGGCGATCAAGGCGGGGGCTTCTCCGCTGGAAGCTCTTGGTAGCGCAGTCCGAACTCGCGCTCCCTGGTGACTGGTGACACCAGGTGATGATCAGCGTCACCGTGAGACGCGGGACGCGGCAGGAGCTCCGGCCCTCCAAGTGACTGATTTCCCAAGCAACGGTGTGCCTCATGAGGGCACCTGCGGCTGGCACGGACCCTGCCTTGGGTCCGGGCAAGTCGTTCGACGGCGGCCCTGCTTCTCCGGCCCGCTCCCAACCTCGGTCCTTCGGAGTCCGCAATGTCCCTCTCCATCCCCAGCCGCTCCTGCTCGCCCTCCGTTTCGAACTCCTCCGCCATCAAGCCGGTCTCCACTCCGGCCCCATGCGTGGCGGGTACGCAGGCGCGGAAGCCAGGGAACGACCTGCGCCAGATGTTCATGGCGGACGCCTTCGACGCCGGGCCGAGCAAGGCGGGGAGCGGCGCCCAGGCGGCCGGCCCGGAGAAGGCGCTGGAGCAACTGGTCCAGATGATCATGCAGGCCACGCAGATGCTGAAGACGCTGGGCGGCCAGGCTCCGGGCGCGCAAGGCGGTGAAGGCGGCACCCTGGACGTCTCCGGATCAGGCAAGGCCCCCCGTGGCGGCGCTTCGGCGATTCCGGCTGACGCGGCCCCTGCTCCTTCGATTCCGGGCGACGCTTCGGCCACGGGTCAGGCGGGCCGCACCGGGAAGCCTTCGCACCCGACCTACAACAGCGACGCGGGCCCGGGCTTCGGTCCTCCTTCGGCCGGATCCACGGAGCCCGCTCCTTCGAACGCGCCCTGGCTGGCCAAGAACAACGTCGGCTCGCCCTACAACAGCAACATCCAACTCATCGACGCGGGCCAGAAGGACCAGTTCAAGTACACCAACACCTTCAAGAACACGACGAACGAGCCCCAGACCATCACGCTCTGGAACAAGACCGGTCAGAACGGCAACCCGAACGACGGGCAGAACTTCGACAAGAGCTCGCCCGTGACGTTCACCCTCAAGCCCGGCCAGTCGCAGACCCTGGCGTTCGACAGCAACACCAGCATCGCCTGGGCCGTGTCCAAGGACGGCTCCGCGAAGCCCGGCGCCAACTCCGGCCAGACCTGGGGCGAGGCCACCTTCGCCAACTCCGGCACCGGCTGGAGCGGCTACGACACCAGTCAGATCGCTCCAGCGGGCCACAACGGCAAGATGTCCATCTCCAACGTCGCCAACGGCCACACGGTGACGGAGGCCAACGCCTGGCAGACCGAGCAGGACGACCCCGCCGGCAAGGACGTCGGCGTCCCCGCCGGCCCACTGCACCTGAAGACGGAGCTTGGCTGAGCCAGCCAGCCTGAAGGGCCCGTCCGACTCGTAGCCCGAATGCCCGAATCTTAGGGTCCTGGGCCTCTCGGCCTTCCGCCCGTGGGCCTGGTTGCCCGGACGTCCTCGTTGAGTCCTCGCTTCTCCGCGCCACCGTGGCCGCGTACCGTGCCCGGCATGCGTTTCCTCCAACGAACCGCGGTCGCGACCGCGTTTTGCTGCGGTCTGCTGGCGCTGACGGGATGCCCGGACAAGACCTCGGGCCCGTCGCCTGACTCCGGCGTCGCCGATGCTCCCGAGGTACCCAAGCCTCCGCCGCCGACCACCTTCGCGCTTCGCTCCCTGGCCCCCGATGCCGGCTTGGTGGAGATCTCCCTGGAGCCTGGAGAGAAGCCGGTCATCGAGCCGACCACGACCCTGGAGCTGACCGCTTCACGGGGCCTTCGGAACTACCGGGTCCGGCTCTTCGACGCCGCCGAGCGCGCCATGGTCTCCGATGACGTCGCCGAGGAATCCGAGACCGGGCTCGTCTACCGCATCGTCCTGCCACAGCCTCTCAAGACTGGCTTCGAGTACACCCTGGTCGTCGACGCCCAGACTGGCACCGCGTTCACGGACACCTTGGGCCGTGACGTCGAAGAACTCCGCACCACGTTCCTGATCGCCGGCGAAAAGGAAAAGCCGGCACTGCCCCCAGCGTCGGCCAAGAAGAAGCGTCGCTAAGCCCAGGCCCAGCGGCCCCGAATGCTTACAGGAGGCCCCGTCGCAGGGCCTCCCATGGACATTGGGGCCTGTGACTACGGGCCCTCGGCGGCCACCGAAGGAAGCCCCAGCGCGCTCTGGAGCTCCCGGAGCTTCGCCTGGATGATTCGAATGTTCTGCGGCCCCATCCGCAGCAAGTGCTTCTGCGCCCGGCTCAGTCCCTCCAGCTCCGGTGACGCATAGACATAGAGCGCCCCTTGCGGCTGGACCTCCAGCGCGCCGCCTTCCGGCACCGGAACCGCGAGCAGATGCTGAATGGCGCGACTCAACGTCGAATCGAAGGTCTGTCCCGGCGGAGCAATCTCGCCATGCGCCTGGTCGATGAGCGGCTTCAAGTCGCGGTACATGCTCCTGGCGACCTGCGCGTCGAACGTTCCAACCACTCGCGCGACCAGGTCGTAGCGAGCATGGCTTCGCGGGTCGATGGTCACCGACTTGTTCTTGCCCTCGACGACCTGGAACTTGTCGGCCGGGCCCATGAAGCCCAGCACCATCCGCGGGCTCGCGCCCTCCGCGATGTTGTTCACCGCCGCCGTCACCCGGCGCACCAGGTCCTTCTCCTGAAGCCAGCGCTGCAGCTCCGCTTCCTCGGACATCCGGCTCGCCATCTCCCGGACTCGACCATCGCTCTCCGGCAGCGAAGCAGTCGGCGCAGGCGGCGCGGCCACGCCTGCATCCTCGATCTTCGGAATCTCCGCGTACACGGGCTCAGGCTCCTTCTCGAAGACCCCCAGCGCCACGGCCGCACCCACGCCCACCGCCACCAGCGCGCCACCCACCAGGGCGGCCTTCTTTCCGGCCGAGCCGCGCTTGGGCTCCTCGGGGCTCTGCGTCGGGTCCATCGGGTCGCTCATGCGTGCGTCCTCCGTCTCGGGGTCGTCTCACCCTACAAACGACTCCCGGACGCATTCCACGGGCACGATG
>NZ_JABXEM010000228.1:0-19529 GCF_013372595.1 Myxococcus sp. AM011 | reverse complement strand
CCTTGGAGGCCTCCCTGGTTGCACCCGGCGCGTGCGTGCGCCTCGCCGTCCATCAGGTAGCGCGCCACGCCGGGTGCAACCAGGGAGGCCTCCAAGGCGCGCTGCGTGACGAGCAGCGACAGGTGGGCCTCGGAGATCATCAGCGCCACGCGCTCCGCAGGGTAGGCGGGGTCGAGCGGAACATACGCACCGCCCGCCTTGAGGATGCCCAAGAGCGCGACGTACAGCTCCGGCGCGCGCTCCAGGTAGACGCCGACGAGGACCTCGGGGCCCACGCCGCGGGCTCGCAGGTGGTGGGCCAGGCGGTTCGCCTGCTCCTCCAGTTGCCCGTACGTGAGCGCCGCGCCTCCGGGGGCGCCGACGGCGATGGCATCGGGCGTCTGGCGGGCCAGGGCGCTGAAGCGCTCGTGCACGCAGGCGTCCAGGCCGAAGGGGACGTGGGTGTCGTTCCACTCGACGAGCAGCCGGTGCCGCGCCGCCTCCGAGAGGATGGGCACCTCGCCCAGGTTCCGCGCCTCGACGGCGCAGAGTCCCACCAGCGCGGTGGCGAGCTGCTCCAGGAGCTGCTCCACGGCCCGCTCCTCCAGGCGCGGGGACTCGAAGTCGATGTGGAGCAGCAGCTCCTTGTCGGCGTGGGCCGTCAGGGTGAGTGGGTAGTGGGTGCGCTCCTGGGCGGTGACGTCGCGCACGTCCAGCGCGCTCGTGCCCTGCATCACCGACTGCTCCACCGGATAGTTCTCGAAGACGAGGAGGGTCTCGAAGAGAGGCGTGCCACGAGGCACCTGACTCCAGCCCTGGACTCGCACGAGCGGCGCGGACTCGTGGGACGAGCGCTCCACCTGCGCGGCCTGGAGCTCCTTCAGCCAGTCCACCACCTCCATCCCAGAGGGCAGCCTCACCCGCGCGGGGACGGTGTTGATGAACAGGCCCACCATCTGCTCGACACCCGCCAGCTCCGGCGGACGCCCCGCCACGGTGACGCCGAAGAGCACGTCCTCCGCGCCGGCATGGCGCCCCAACACCAGCGCCCACGCGGCCTGGACCAGCGTGCCGAGCGTGACCTGGTGCCGCCGCGAGAAGGCGCGAAGCCGCTCTGTCGCGTCCGCGGGGACGAGGACCTTGCGCGCCCCCATCACCGGCGTCGCGCTCCGGGCCCGACCTCCCTGCTCGCAGGGGACTGGCGTCGGCTCCGTGAAGGCGGCCAGCTCCCTCCGCCACCACGCCTCCGACCTCGCCGCGCCCCGCTCGCGCAGCCAGCCGATGTAGTCGCGGAACAGAGGGGGCGCCTCCATCGGCGCCAGCTCGCGGCCCTGGCGGGCGTCGTACCGAGACAGCATCTCGTTCAGCACGCGGCCCACGCTCCAGCCGTCCAACAGCAGGTGGTGGAAGCTCCACACCACGCGCCACGTCTTCTCACGCAGGCGCAACACCGCCACCCGCATCAGGGGAGGCCGCGCGAGGTCGAAGCCCCGCGCCTCGTCCTCCTTCATCCACGTGGCCTGCCGGGCTTGCTGCTGCTCGTCGGACAGGGCTCGCCAGTCCGCTTCCTCCCAGGGCAGCGCGGCTTCGCGGTGGACCACCTGGTGCGGCTCCTCCATGTCCTCCCACGCGAAGCTGGTGCGCAGGATGGGGTGGCGCTCCATCGTCTCCTGCCAGGCGCGCCGCAGGGCCGCCACGTCCAGGTCCGTGTCGAGGGTCCACGCGGCCCGTTCGAAGTACATCCCCGCGCGAGGCTCCAGTCGCGCGTGGAAGAGCATTCCCTGCTGCATGGGCGACAGCGGGTAGAGGTCCTCCAACGCGGGGTGCTCGCGCAGCAGTCCATCCAGGGTTGCCTGCGTCACATCCGCCAGTGGGAAGTCCGAGGGCGACAGACGCTTCGCGTCCGCCGTGTCCCGCTTCGCCACCAGCTCGCGCAGCGCCTGGACGAAGCCCTGGGCCAAGGTCTCCACGGTGGCGCGCTGGTGCAGCGCCTCGCTGTAGGTGAAGGACACCTCCAGCTTGCCTTCCAGCACGTGCGCGTTCACCTCCAGCACTTGCCGGCGGCGCCCGAGCGCACTCTGCTGCGCGCCCATGGACTCATCGGCGGGGACGAGCGGGGAGTCGGACGGCAACGCGGAGTCGAGCTGTCCCAGGTAGTTGAAGGCGACCTGGGGCTCGGGCACGGCCGCGAGCTTCGCGCGCACGTCGTCACGCCCGAGGTATCGCAGCAGCCCGTGGCCCATTCCCTTGCGAGGCACCCGCCGCAGCGCATCCCGCACGGCGCGGAGCCCATCGCCCGGCGTGCCGTCCGGCGGCAGCTCCACCGTCACCGGGTAGATGCTGGTGAACCAGCCCACGGTGCGACCGAGGTCCACGTCCTCGAAGAGTTCTTCGCGGCCATGGCCTTCCCACTGCACGCGGTGCAGGCGCTGCCCCGTCCATCCGGCGAGCGAACGCACCAGGCCGGTGAGCAGCACCTCGTCGACGCGGGCGCGCCACGCCTTCGGCAACTCCTGGAGCAGCGCGCGCGTCTCCTCCGCGTCCAGCGCGGCGTGCACCGTTCGCGCGGATGCGAGCGTGTTGTCTCCACCGGGGAGGTCCACGGGCAGCGGTGCCACGTCCGCGCCCCGGCGCAGCCAGAACGCCGCCTCTTCCTCCAGCTCGGGTCCCCGCGCGTGGGCCTCCAGCCGGCGTGCCCACTCCTGGACCGACGTCGTCTTCGGAGGCAGGGCCACGGGCTCGCCCTGGAGGAGTTGCTGGAACGCGGTCCCCAGGTCCTGGAGCAGCACGCGCCACGAGACGGCATCCACCACCAGGTGGTGGATCGCCAGCAGCAACCGGGTGCCACGGGGGCCCAGGTCGAAGAGGACGGCGCTCACCAGGGGCGCCTTCGCCAGGTCGAAGCCTGACTGCGCCTTCTGGGCCTCCTGCTCCAGCGCTGTCCGCTGGGTCTCCGCGTCGAGGGCGGACAGGTCCACCTCTCGTGGCTCCACCGCGTGCTCCAGGCCGGTGTTCTCCTGGCGCCAGCCGTCCGGGGTCTCCTCGAAGCGCAGTCGCAGCGCGTCGTGGTGCGCCACCAGCGCGCTCAGCGCATCGCGCAGCAGCTCTCGCTTGGGACGCTCGCGCAGGCCCAACAGGAGGGACTGGTTGTAGTGGTGCGGATGGGGGAGGCGCGACTCGAAGAACCAGCGCTGGATGGGCGTGAGGGGCACGGGGCCTGTCACCACGCCCTGCTCGCCGCGAGAGGCCCCGGCCACGCCCACGTGGGGCGCCAGCGCGGCGATGGTCTGGTGCTGGAAGAACTGCCGGGGGGTGATGCGCAACCCGGCATCCTGCGCCCGCGCGATGACCTGGATGCTGACGATGGAGTCGCCGCCCAGCTCGAAGAAGTTGTCGTGGGTGCTCACGCGCTCGTGCGACAGCACGGCGGCCCAGATGGCCGCCAGCGTCTGCTCCACGGGCGTGCGCGGCGCGACGTAGGCGTCCTTGGTCTTGCGCTGCCGAGGGGCCTCGGACACCAACGCCCGGCGGTCCACCTTGCCGCTGGACGTCAGCGGCAAGGCCTTCAGCGCGATGAAGGCCGAGGGCACCATGTAGTCCGGGAGCCGCGATTCCAGCGCGCGTCGGAGCGCCGCCGGGTCCAGGTTTTCGTCTTCGTCGTCGGTGACCAGCCACGCCACGAGCTGGCCGCGCCCGGACGCATCCTCGAGCAGGGCGACCGCGGCCTCGCGCACTTCGGGCAAGTCCGTCAGCGCGGCTTCGACTTCTCCCAGTTCGATTCGGAAGCCCCGCAGCTTCACCTGGAAGTCGGTGCGCCCGAGGAACTCGAGGTGGCCGTCCGCCTGCCAGCGCACGCGGTCTCCGGTGCGGTACAGCCGCGCGCCCGGCGTGCCGCTGAACGCATCCGGCAGGAAGCGCTCGGCCGTCAGCTCCGGTCGGCCCAGGTAGCCGCGCGCCACGCCCACGCCGCCGATGTACAGCTCGCCCGGTACCCTCGTGGGCACGGGTCGTCCGCTCGCGTCGAGTACGTACAGCCGCACGTTGGGCCAGGCCTTGCCGATGTCTGGCCGCTCCGCGTCCACCTGCTCCCGCGCGGAGGCGCACACCGTGACCTCCGTGGGGCCATAGGCGTTGACGAAGTGACGGCCCTCCACCCACCGACGCGCCAGCTCCGGCGTGCAGGCCTCGCCCGCGGAGATGACGGACGCCAGCGTGGGCAGCCCCGCCGGGTCCAACTGCGCGAGCACCGAAGGCGTCAGCGTGGCGACGGTGATGGCCTGGGACACCAGCAGTCCCTGGAGCGGCGCGCCGGGCATGAGCGAGTCACGAGGCGCGAGACACAGGCGCGCGCCCGCCAGCAGCGTGGAGAACACCTCGCACACCGAGGCGTCGAAGCCGATGGCCGCGAACTGGAGCACCCGGCTGTCCGGCTGGATGCGGTGCGCGCGGATGGCGGACAGGGCCGTATTGCACAGGCCCTGGTGCGCCAGCAGCGTGCCCTTGGGACGGCCCGTGGAGCCGGAGGTGTAGATGACGTAGGCGAGGTGCTCGGGCGACAGCGCCACCGGGGGCGACTCCACTGGCTGCCGGGCGATGGCCGCCGCGTCCGAGTCCAGGCACACCATCAGCTCGGACTGGATGGGAAGCTCGTCCGCCAGGTGTTCCTGGGTGACGATGACCGGAACGCCCGCGTCGCGCATCATCATCCCAATCCGCGCCATGGGAGCGATGGGGTCCAGCGGCAGCCACGCGCCGCCGGCTTTGAGGATGCCGAGCATGCCGACCACCAACTCGGGCGAGCGCTCCAGGCACAGGCCCACGCGCACCTCGGGCCCCACGCCCAGCGCGCGCAGGTGCCATGCGAGCTGGTTGGCGCGGGCGTCCAGCTCCCGATAGCGGAGCTCTTGTCCCTCGAAGCTGACGGCGATGGCGTCCGGCGTGCGTGCCACCTGAGCCTCGAAGAGGCGGTGGGCGATGCAGACGTCGGGCAGCGGGGTCGCCGTGTCGTTCCACTCCACCAACAGGCGTTGACGCTCTGGCTCGGACAGCAGCGAAAGGCGCGAGACGCGCTCCTCTGGCCTCGCCACCGCCCCCACCAGCACCTCGCGCAGGTGCTCGCGCATCCGCGAGATGGTGTCCTGCTCATACAGGTCGCTGCTGTATTCGCACAGACACTCCAGCCCGCGCGTTGTCTCAGTGACGACCCAGGTCATGTCGAAGCGGGCGGTGCTCGTGGTGCTGACCTCCTCCTTCAGCACGAGGCCGGGCAGCTCCAGATCCGTGTCCGGCACGTTCTGGAGGATGAGCTTCACCTGGAAGAGAGGCGAGTGGCTCACGCTGCGCTCGGGGTTGACCGCCTTGACCAGCTCCTCGAAGGGGAGGTCCTGGTGGGCGTAGGCGTCGAGCGCCGAGCGCCGCGTCTGTCGGAGCAGCGAACGGAAGGTCGGGTCGCCCGCGAGGTCCCCGCGCATGACGAGCTGATTGATGAAGAATCCAATCAGCCCCTCGGTGCCCAGGTGGTTGCGGTTGGCGATGTCCGTGCCGACCACGACGTCCGTCGCGCCCGTGTAGCGGTGCAGCAGGGCCTGGAAGGCGGCCATGACCGCCATGAAGGGCGTGACACCCTCGCGGCGGCAGAGAACACGCAGTGACTCGGCCTCGTCGGGAGCGAGGAGCGGACCCTGGTGGGTGCTGCCTCGGAAGCCCTGCACGGGCGGGCGAGGGTGGTCCGTGGGCAGCTCCAGGAAGGGCGGGGCTCCCGCGAGCCGCTCCTTCCAGTAGTCCAACTGCCGCTCCAGCGCGGGGCCGGACAGCCACTCCCGCTGCCAGCGCGCGTAGTCCGCGTACTGCACCGGCAGCGCGGGAAGCGGCGAGGGACGTTGCGCGCTGGAGGACGAATAGAGCGTCGCCACCTCGCGCACCAGCACGGAGAGCGACCAGCCGTCCGCGATGATGTGGTGCAGCGTCAGCAACAGCAGGTGCTCGTGCTCACCCAGCCGCAGCAGGGCGCAGCGGAAGCCAGGGCCGTGCTCCAGATCGAAGGGACGCCGGGCCTCCTCGTCCACCAGGTGCCGGGCCTGGGCCTCGCGGTGCTCGGGAGCCAGCCCCGTCAGGTCGATGACGTCCAGGGGTTGGGGCTCGGCGGGGCGGACGAACTGCGCCGGCGTCTGTCCGTTCATCAGGAACGTCGTGCGCAGGCTCTCGTGGCGCTCCCGCAGCGCGTCCAGGCAGCGTCGCGCCACCTCCACGTCGAGCGCGCCGGACAACCGGAGCACGGCCGGCATGTTGTAGACGGGGCTTCGGGGCTCCATGCGGTAGAGGAACCACAGCCGCTGCTGCGCGAAGGACAAGGCCACGGGGCCTTCGTGCGGGAGGGTCTGGAGCGGGGGCGGAGGCGGCTCGCCCGCGGCCCGCGCGCGCAGCGCCTGGATGCGCTCGGCCAGGCCCGCCACGGTGGGGGCCTCGAAGAGGGTGGCGATGGGCAGCTCCACCCCGAAGGCCTCGCGCACGCGAGAGACGACCTGCGTGGCGAGCAGCGAGTGGCCGCCCAGATCGAAGAAGGCGTCGTGGAGTCCGAACCGCTCCGTGCGCAGCACCGAGGCCCAGATGCTGGCGACCAGCTCCTCGGTGCCATTCCTCGGAGCCCGGATGTCGCCGCTCGCGCCCGACGGCGGCGCGGCCAGTGCTCCACGGTCCACCTTGCCGTTCGGCGTGAGCGGCAGGGACTCCAACGTCGTGATGCTGGCGGGCACCATGTAGCCGGGGAGCCGCCGTTGGAGGAAGGCCCGCAGGTCGCCTGGCTCCGTCGCCTTCCCGGGGTGGGGGACCACGTACGCGGCGAGGCGCTGGTCTCCGGGCTCGTCCTCGCGCACCAGCACCACCGCGTCACCCACGGCCGGGTGCTGGCGCAGCGTGGCTTCGATTTCTCCCAGCTCGATGCGGTGGCCGCGCAGCTTCACCTGTCCGTCGCGGCGGCCGAGGAACTCCAGGGCGCCATCCGGCAAATAGCGCGCGAGGTCTCCCGGGCGATACATCCGCGCGCCCGCGCGCCCGCTGAACGGGTCGGGCACGAAGCGCTCGGCGGTGAGGCCCGCGCGTCCCAGGTAGCCGCGCGCCACGCCCACGCCGCCGATGTACAGCTCGCCCGTGACGCCGACGGGCACGGGTTGGAGTCGCGCGTCCAGGACGTACAGCTCCGTGTTCGCGATGGGGCGGCCAATCGGGACGATGCCGTCCACCAGACCCGTCTTGCTCACGTCGTGGATGGAGCAGCCGACCACGGTCTCCGTGGGGCCGTACTCGTTGACCAACCGGACCCGAGGGGCCTGTCGCCGCCACAGCTCCACTGTCGCCGCGGGCAGCGCTTCACCGCCGACGACGAAGGTGCCCTGGAGCTCGGCCAGGGCTGACTCCGGCAGGAGATTGGACAGCACCTGGAGGTGGGCCGGCGTGAGCTTGACGAGCCCGTGCCGATGCGAGCGCAGCGATGACGCCAACGCCTCCAGCTCCTGCCCTGAGGGCAGCAGGTGGACCGTCCCCCCCGCGCACAGGGGCGTGAGGAGGCTGGTGAGGGTGGCGTCGAAGGCGATGGACGTGTGGACGGGAGCGCTCTGTCCCTCCGTCACCTGGTACTCCCGCCGTGCCCAGTCGAGGTAGTGGACCAGTCCTCGCTGCGTCACCAGCGTCCCCTTGGGCAGGCCCGTGGAGCCGGAGGTGTAGATGACATACGCCAGCGATTCACCGCCGTCGGTCGGCGGCGGCGCGTGCGTGGGTGCCCCCGAGAGCGCGTCCGAGGGCCCGTCCAGGACGACGGTGCGGGCGCCCACGTCGACGAGCCCTGGCGCGAAGGCGCTCGTGGTGAGCAGCACGCCCGCGCGAGAGTCCGACAACATGAAGGCCAGCCGCTCCGACGGATAGGCCGGGTCCAACGGCAGCCAGGCCGCGCCCGCCTTGGTGGCGCCCAGGAGGCCGATGAGCAGCTCCAGCGAGCGGTCCATGTGGAGCGCCACCAGGTGCTCGGCTCCCACGCCCAGCGAGCGCAGGTGCCACGCGAGCTGGTTGGCCCGAGCGTCCAGCGCCGCATAGGTGAGCGACCGCGCGCCGTCCACCGCGGCCACCGCGTCCGGAGAAGCAAGGGCGCGCGCCTCGAAGAGTGATCGGAACGTCGCCTCGGAGGGGAAGGGCGTGGCGGTGGCGTTCCAGTCCACGAGCAATCGCCGCTGCTCCTCGGGGGGCAGCGCGCTGGTGATGTGGTGAGGCTGGTCCGCGTGGAAGGCCAGCGCGCTCAGCACGCGCTGGAAGGCGGCGCCGACCTGCTCCACCTGCGCGTGCGCCAGCTCGACGGCGTTGTAGTCCAGCTCGAGCGTCAGTTCCTGCGTGTGGGGCTCGGTCTGGAAGTGGACCGCGAGGGTGGCGTTCGTCCCCTCGGAGCGGATCATTCCCAGCGCTTCCACCTGGGAGAGCGTGCCCGCCAGCTCGTGCAGGACGTGGAAGTGCATGTAGTTGAACATGACTTCGTAGAGAGGCTCGCGGCCCCACTGCCGCTGGATGTCCGCCATGGGGTAGCGGCGGAAGGGATACAGCGCGCGCTCGGCGTCGAACGCGCTTCGGACCAGCGACGTCCAGCTTCCGGGGGCCAGCCGCATCCGGAACGGAACGGTGTTGAGGAAGATGGCGCGCAGCCTGGAGCCGTCGCCCTCCTCGGGGCGGGTGTTGACGCCCATGCCGCTGATGACGTCGTCCTGGCCGCTCAGCAGGCCCATCACCTTGAGGTGGGCGGCGACGAGCACGCTCTTGAGCGGCAGGCCCTCGGCGCGGGTGAGCGCGAGCAGTCCGTCGTGAAGCTCTCGCGAGAGGGGCACCTTGACGGTGGCGATGGTCGGCGTGCCGGAGGCGAGCGGGCGTCGCCAGCGCGGCAGCCGCATCACCGCGCCGTCCGTCAGCAAGTCTCGCCAGAAGCGCTGATGGGGCTCCGACGCGAGCACCTGTCGCTCCATGGCCACGAAGTCCCGGTAGGTCAGCGTGGCGGGCAGCTCGGGGGGCGGCTGCCGTGCGTTCACCAGGGCGTGGTGGTGGTTGAAGATCTCCACCAGCGTGGAGTGGAGGCTCCATCCGTCGATGATGGCGTGGCACTCCGTGAGCGTGAACTGGAAGGACTGGTCGCCGCGCAGGTGGATGAAGAAGCGCAGCAGTGGCGGCACCGCCAGGTCGAAGTGGTTGCGCTTCTCGTCCTCCAGGAGCTGTCGGATGGCGGCCTCCTGCTCCGCTTCGGACAGGTGCCGCACGTCCACGACTTCCAGCGCGAGCTTCGCCTCACGGTGGACCAGCTGCAGCGGCTCGCTGTACGTCGTCATGTCGAACGACGTGCGCAGCACGGGGTGGCGCGCGACGATGACGCGAATCGCCTCCTCGAACAGCGCCGTGTCCACGGGCGTCTGCAGCCGCAGATGGAAGCTGTCCGTGTTGTGGTAGATGTTCGAGTCCGGCGCGAGCTGCATGTGGTACAGCATCCCGGCCTGGATGCGGGCGAGCGGATACGCGTCCTCGATGCCCGGCGGAAGCTTCGAGAGGTCCTCCTCGGAGATGAGGCTGAAGGGCTCGGTGCGAGGGAACACCTCGCGCGCGGGCTGCTCTTTCGTCGCTCCGGCCGCCTCGAGTAGCGCGGCCACTGTCTGGTGCTGGAAGACCTGCTGGAGGGTGAAGTCCAGGCCCTGGCGCCGAGCGAGCGTCAGCACGCGGATGCTGAGGATGGAGTCGCCCCCCAGCGCGAAGAAGTTGTCGTGGATGCCCACGCGCTGCACACCGAGCACCTCCGCCCAGATGGCGCACAGGGCGGTCTCCGAGGCGTCGCGAGGCGCGACGTACCGTGCCGGCTCCGCGCGCTCCTTCGAGGGCGCGGGAAGGGCCTTGCGGTCCACCTTGCCGTGGGCCGTGAGGGGGAAGCGCTCCATCAGGACGAAGGCGCCGGGCACCATGTAGTCGGGCAGGCGGGCCAGCAGGAACTGGCGCAGCTCGTCGACGCCCGGCGGTGGCTGGTCGCCGGTGGCGAGGTAGGCCACCAGCGAGCGGGTGCCCGGGGGCTCCTCGCGCACCAGGACGAGCGCCTCGCGCACGGCGGGGTGCAGGCTGAGGACGACCTGGATTTCGCCCAGCTCGATGCGGAAGCCGCGAATCTTCACCTGGTCGTCGATGCGGCCCAGGTATTCGAGCTGGCCGTCCGGCGTGAAGCGCGCCAGGTCTCCGGTCCGGTAGAGCCGCGCCCCCGGCACGTGGCTGAAGGGGTGGGGCACGAAGCGCTGGGCGGTGAGGCCGGGCTGGCCCAGGTAGCCGCGCGCGAGCCCCGCGCCGCCGACGTGGATTTCACCGGTGACGCCGATGGGCACCGGCTCCATCCGCGAGTCCAGCACGTAGAGCTGGAGGTCGGGGATGGCGAGTCCGATGGGGCTCTGCTGGGTGTGCGCGGCCTCCGCCGCCGTCATCGGCCGGTAGGTGACGTGGACGGTCGTCTCGGTGATGCCGTACATGTTGACGAGCTGTGGCCGCGCGTCCCCATGTCGCTGGAACCAGGGCATGAGGCTCGCGGGCTCCAGCGCCTCGCCGCCGAAGATGACGTAGCGCAGCGCCAGCGGCAGCGCCTTCGACTCCATGCGCTCTTCGGCCTGGCTGAGCTGGCGGAAGGCCGCGGGCGTCTGGTTCAGCACCGTGACGCGCTCATCGTGCAGCAACTGGAGGAAGGCGTCGGGCGAGCGCGAGGTGAGGTAGGGAACCACCACCAGCCGGCCGCCGTACAGCAGCGCGCCCCACAACTCCCAGACGGAGAAGTCGAACGCATAGGAGTGGAACAGCGTCCAGACGTCGTGCTCGTCGAAGTGGAACCAGTCCTTCGTCGCCTCGAAGAGGCGCAGCACGTTCCCGTGAGGCAGAAGCGAGCCCTTGGGTCGCCCCGTGGAGCCGGAGGTGTAGATGACGTACGCGAGGCCATCCTCCGAGACGTCAACCCCGGGCGAGGTGGTGGGCTGGCTCGCGAGGTGCTCGGCGGCGTCCTCCAGGACGAGCAGCGACACGCCGTCGGTCGGCAGCCGCTCCGCGAGGTGACGCTGGGTGACGGCCACGCGCATCTGGCTGTCCGTCACCATGTACGCCAGACGGTCCGCGGGGTACGTGGGGTCGAGCGGTACGTATGCGGCGCCCGCCTTGAGAATCCCGAGGATGCCGACCACGGTGGCGGAGGTGCGCTCCACGCACAGGCCCACCAACGACTCGCGCGTGACGCCGCGCTCCCGCAGGGCGTGGGCGAGCTGGTTGGAGCGGCGGTCCAGCTCCGCGTAGGTGATGCGCTCGCCTTCGTTGACCACCGCGATGGCGTCGGGCCGGCGTCGCGCCTGTTCCTCGAAGCGCTGGTGGAGGCTCCCCTCGCGGGGGAAGGACTTCAGGGCCGGCCACGTCTCCAGGAACTGGTGACGCTCGGGCGCCGTCAGCAGCGGCCATTCATCCAGCCGGAGGTCCGGGTTGCCCGTGACGCCCGTGAGCAGCGACAGGAGGTGGCCGCGCAGGCGCTCCATCGTCGCGCGGTCGAACAGGTCGCTGTTGTACTCGAGGACGCCGCGCAGCCCATCGGCGCCTTCCTGCAGGTCCAGGGTGACGTCGAACTTGGACGTGCCCGTCTCCAGTTCGATGGTCTTCAGGACGAGCCCTGGGAGCGTCAGCTCTCGCGGGGGCGCCACCTGGAGGTTGAGCGCCGACTGGAACAGCGGCGTGTACGCGAGGTTGCGCTCGGGCTGGACCTGTTCCATCAGCCGTTCGAAGGGCAGGTCCTGGTGGGCGTGCGCCTCCAGCAGCACCTCGCGCACGCGGACCAACAGCTCACGGAAGGTGGGGTTGCCGGACAGGTCCGTGCGCAGCACCAGCGTGTTGACGAAGAAGCCGATCAGCCCCTCCGTCTGGACCTGGGAGCGGTTGTTCTGCGGGGCGCCCACGACGATGTCCGTCTGGTGCGTGTAGCGCGACAGCAGGCCCTGCCAGGCGGCCAGCAGCGTCATGAAGAGGGTGGCGCCCTCTTTCTGTCCCTGGGCCCGCAACGCCGCGACGAGGGGCGGGGGAAGATGGAGGGGCAGCGCCGCGCCTCGCTGTGTCTGGAGCGCGGGCCGGGGCCGGTCGGTGGGGAGCTGGAGCACGCTCGCGCCCGCGAGCCGCTGCTTCCAGTACGCGAGGTGGGCATCCAGCGTCCCGGGCGTCGCCAGCCAGTCGCGCTGCCACTGGGTGTAGTCCGCGTACTGGAGGGGGAGCGGCTCCAGGGACGGCTCGTGGCCCGCGCTGAATGCCGCGTAGAGGCTCGACATCTCGTGGATGAGGATGCCGAGCGAGCCGCCATCCGAGATGATGTGGTGCAGCGTCATCACCAGGAGGTGCTCGGTGGGGGCCAGCCGGAAGAGGCGAAGCCTCAACAGCGGGCCGCGCATCAGGTCGAACGGCCGCCGGCACTCCTCGGTGGCGAGTCGCCGCGCCCGCTCCTCGCGCTCCGCCTCCGGACCGTCACACAGGTCCACGAGGACGATGGGCGCGCGGCCCTCCGGCGCGATGACCTGGACGGGGGTGCCCTCTTCCTGCGCGAACGTGGTGCGCAGCGATTCGTGCCGCTCCACCAGCGCATCGAAGGCGCGCTGAAGCGCCTCGATGTCGAGCTTCCCGCTGAGCCTCACCGCTCCGGCGATGTTGTAGCTGGGGTTCTCCGGCTGGAGGAGGTGGAGGAACCACAGTCGCTGTTGGGCGAACGAGACGGGGAAGACGAAGGATTCGGCTGTCATGGCCACTGGGTGCGAAGAGGTGGAGGCGGCCCCGGGAGGGGCGGCGCTAATCGTGTTGGGAGGGGTCCGGCAGGTTGAGCTCGGCGCGCGAGTCCGCCTGGACACGACGCGCCTGTCGGGGACGGGCGACCAGCGGTGGCGGCGCGGGACGCGACTCGCTGGGGCGAAGCGTCTCCAGGTGCTTCGCCATGGCGCCCAGGGTGGGGTGCTCGAAGAGGACGCGCAGGGCCACGTTCACGCGCCAGGCCTCCTGGATGCGCGCGAGCGCCTGCACGGCCTTCATCGAGTGGCCGCCCAGGGCGAAGAAGTGGTCATCCACGCCGACGCGCTCCACCCCCAGCACTTCGCGCCAGATGGTCGCGAGGCGTTCTTCGTCGGGGGTGCGCGGCGCCACGTACGTGGCCGAGGCGCGCGAGTCCATCGCGGGCGCAGGCAGCGCCTTGCGGTCCAGCTTGTTGTTCGCCGTGCGAGGGAACGACGCCAGCACCACGAAGTGCGCGGGCAGCATGTAGGCGGGGAGATGGGCGCGCAGGTGCTCGCGCAGCGCCGCTTCGTCGAGTGCGGTGCCGGGGACGGGCTGGACGTAGTGGACGTAGGCGACCAGCGCCGGGTCGCCGGCCGGTCCCCACGGGCGCACGGCAGACTCCGCCACACCGGGGTAGCGGGCCAACTGCGCCTCGATGTCACCCAGCTCGACGCGATGGCCGCGCAGCTTCACCTGTCCGTCGCCGCG
The DNA here is from genome assembly GCF_013372595.1 of Myxococcus sp. AM011. Classification (NCBI taxonomy): domain Bacteria; kingdom Pseudomonadati; phylum Myxococcota; class Myxococcia; order Myxococcales; family Myxococcaceae; genus Myxococcus; species Myxococcus sp. AM011. The sequence continues at coordinate 6,014 of NZ_JABXEM010000228.1, read as the reverse complement.
CCCCAGGAACTCCAGCGAGCCGTCGGCCCGCCGCCGCGCCAGGTCTCCAGTGCGGTAGAGGCGTGCGCCTGGATGCCCGGAGTGCGGGTCCGGCACGAAGCTCGCGGCGGTGAGGTCCGGGCGATTCAGATAGCCACGGGCCACGCCCAGTCCACCCAGGTACAGCGAACCCACCACGCCGGGAGGCACGGGCCGCAGCCACGCATCCAGCACGTGCGCCTGGGTGTTGGCGATGGGGCGGCCGAGTGTAATCGGGCCGCCGGTCTCCAGCCGCGACACGGTGGACCACACGGTGGTCTCCGTGGGGCCGTACATGTTCCACAGCTCCGCGCAGCGCGCGCGCAGGGGGGCGAGCAGCTCGGAGGGCAGGGCCTCGCCGCCGCACAAGAGCTTCAGGGTGGGGAGGCCGGACCAGCCCAGCGACAACAGCATCCGCCAGGTGGAGGGCGTGGCCTGCATCATCGTGGCGCCGCTCGCCGTCAGCAGCGGCATCAACCGCGTGCCATCCACCGCCTCCTCCTGGCTGGCGATGACCACGCACCCGCCCACGCTCAGGGGAAGGAACAGCTCCAGCACGGAGATGTCGAAGGCGACCGTCGTCACCGCGAGCAGCGTGTCCCGCTCGGTCATCCCGGGCTTGTGCCCCATCGACGTCAGGAAGTTGGCCACGGCCTCATGCGGGACGGCCACGCCTTTGGGGAGGCCCGTGGAGCCGGAGGTGTAGAGCACGTACGCGAGGTCGGAGCCCCCGGTGGAAGTGAGCGCCGCGGCGGACGGGGCCTGGGCGGCGTCGGAGGACCGGAGCGTGCGCCCGCGCCAGTCGGGGATGAGGGCCGCCAGCTCCGGCTCCGTCACCAGCGCCGCGACGCCGCTGTCCTCGAGGATGTGCATCAGCCGGGGCGCGGGGTACATCGGGTCGAGCGGGACGTAGGCCGCCCCCGACTTGAGGATGCCGAGCAGTCCGACGAGCAGCTCCAGCCCTCGCTCCAGGAAGAGTCCCACCCGCTGCCCTGGACTCACGCCCAGGTGCCGCAGGTGGTTCGCCAGTTGATTGGCCCGCGCATCCAGTTGGGCGTAGGTGAGAGCGGAGGCGCCGAAGCGGGCGGCGGTGGCGTCCGGGCGGCGCGTGGCCTGCGCTTCGAAGAGCGCATGCACGGTGCGTGGGCCCGGGAGCTCGGAGTCCGTGGCGTTCCACTCGCGCAGCAGCGAGGACTGCTCCGTCTCGGACAGCAGGGCCAGCCGTGAGACAGCGCGCTCCGGAGTGTTTGCCACCTGCTCCAGCAGGCCCAGGAAGTGGGCGGTCATCCGCGCCGAGGTCGCCTCGTCGAACAGGTCGCTGTTGTAGGTCAGCTCGCTGACGAGGCCCCGTTCGGTCTCCGCCAACGACAGCGCGAGGTCGAACTGCGAGGTGCCGCTCTCCACCTCCATCAACTCCAGCGTCAGCCCGGGCAGGGCCAGCGGGGCCGGAGGCGTGTTCTGGAGGGTGAGAAGGACCTGGAACAGGGGCGGGTGGCTCAGGTCTCGCGCGGGCTGGAGCGCCTCGACGAGCTGTTCGAGGGGCACCTCCTGGTGGGAGTAGGCGGCGAGCGTGTCACGGCGCACGTCACGGAGCAGCGCCGAGAAGGTCGGGTCTCCCTCCAGGGACACGCGCAGCGGGAGCGTGTTGGCGAAGAGGCCGATGAGCGCTTCCGTCCGAGGGGGCCGGTTGGCGATGGGGGCACCCACCACCACGTCGCGCTGGCCGCTGTAGCGGGAGAGCAGCACGCCGAACGCGGTCAGCAGCGTCATGAACAACGTCGCCTCCGTGTCGCGGGCGCGTTGCTTGAGTCGGGTGACGAGGGCAGGGGGCACGGTGAAGCGCCGCGTGGCACCGAGGTATCGCTGCGCCGCGGGCCTGGGGCGGTCCGTGGGCAGCTCGAGCAGCTCCGGAGCTCCGGCCAGGTGCGCCCGCCACCACTCGACGTGCGGCTTCAACGTCCCATCCTCCGCGCGCCGCCGCTGCCAGTGCGCGTAGTCCGCGTACTGGATGGGCAGTGCCGGCAGGGTGGCTTCTCCACCAGAGGTGAGGGCCTGGTAGTGCGCGGCCAGCTCCTGCATCAACACGCTCAGGGACCAGCCGTCGCTGGCGATGTGGTGCAGCGTGAGCAGCAGCACGTGCTCATGCGCTTCCAGTCGGAGCAGTCGCACGCGCAGCGGCGAGTCCTTCGTCAGGTCGAACGGCGCGCGCGCCTCCTCGGCCGCGAGGCGCTGGACCTCCGCGCGCCGTGCCTCGGCGGGCAGCGACGCCAGGTCCACCCGAATCATCGTCACGTCGACGCCGGGCAGGATGTGCTGGACGGGCCGCCCCCCATCCATGGCGTAGCGCGTCCGCAGCACGTCGTGGCGCTGGACGATGGCGCTCAGCGCGCGCGTCAGGGCGTCGGCGTCCAGCGTGCCCGCGAGGCGCAGGGCCGCGGGCATGGTGTATGCGCCGGACGGCCCCTCGAGCTGCTCCAGGAACCACAGCCGCTGCTGGCTCGAGGAGAGCGGTGGCGCCTCGCCATGCGGTCGGGGAGCGATGGACTCCGCGACGCCGCGCGCGGCCACCGCGGCCTGCTGGAGGAAAGCGGTGACCTCCTCCTTGCGCGACTTCAACTCGGCCTGCAGCTCCGGAGTCAACGCCCCCGGTGGAGCGCTGAAGCGCAGGCGTTCACCCTCCAGCCACAGCTTGATATCCAGGCCGCGCAGGTGGCGCATCACTTCGTCGATGGGGCGTGGAGTGGGGAGGCTCACAGCTCGCCCTCCTCGCGCGCGGTGTCGCCTGTTCGCGGGCCCGTGGCCCAGAGGAGCGTGTCCAGGTGCTCCGCCAGGTCGGCGAGCGTCGCTGCCTTGAGGAGCCGCTCCAGGGACACCTCCACCTGAAGCGTCTCCCGCAGTCGCGAGGCCACCTGGGTGGCCAGCAGCGAGTCTCCGCCCAAGTCGAAGAAGTCGTCGTGGATGCCCACGCGCGGAATGCGCAGGGCCTTCATCCACATCTCCGCGAGCGTGGACTCGGTGGGCGTGCGTGGCGCGACGAAGGGACGCAGGGTCGCGTTCGCGGCCGGGTCGGGAGCTGGGAGCGCGTGGCGGTCCACCTTGCCACCCGGAGAGATGGGCAGGGCGTCCATGAGGACGAAGAAGGCGGGCACCATGTAGTCCGGCAACGTCTCCAGGAGGAACCTGCGCAGGTCCGCGGGCGTGACGCTCGCTGATGCGGTGGGCACGACGTAGGCGACCAGTCGCTTGTCGGAGCCACCGCTACCCTCCACCGGCTCGTGGTGGACCGTCACCGCCACCGCCCGCAGGTCCGGATGCCGGCTGAGGGCGGACTCGATTTCCCCCAGCTCGACGCGGAAGCCGCGCACCTTGACCTGATGGTCCGTGCGGCCCAGGAACTCCAGGGCTCCATCCGGCAGGTAGCGCACCACGTCCCCCGTCTTGTAGAGGCGCGCATGAGGAGAGCTGGAGAACGGGTCCTCGACGAAGCGCTGCGCGGTCAGCTCGGGCCGGTGAAGGTAGCCGAGCGCGAGCAGCTCACCGCCGATGTGGAGCTCTCCCGCCACGCCAATGGGGACGGGTCCCCCATGCCGGTCGAGCACGTGGAAGGCGCGGTTGGAGAGAGGTCGGCCGATGGGGACGCGCGCGGAAGGCTTCTGCCCGTTGGAAGCAGGAGGCACCTCGTGGGTCGTCGCGGTGATGAGCGTCTCCGTGGGACCGTAGGCGTTGAGGAGCCGCACCGAGCCCAGCGCACCGCGCTGCCACTGCTCCAAAACGGCCGCCAGCACCGCGTCGCCACCCACGATGACCAGGCGCAGGTGGTGGCCCGCGAAGTCGGGCGGAGACTCGTCCCAGCGCTGGGCGAGCTGACGCCAGTAGGCCGTCGGGAAGTTCACCACCGTGAGCCGGTCCTCGATGAGGTGCCGCGCCATCTCCTCGGGCGTCCATACCGTGGGGCCGCGCAGCACCAGCGTCGCGCCGACCATGAACGTCGGGAGGATCTGCTCCAGCGAGGCATCGAAGCTGAACGACGCGAACTGGAGGATGCGGTCGTTCTCCGTGTGCCGGTAGCGCGGGATGACATCGTGGCAGTGGGTGACGAACGCGCCGTGCCCGACGACGACGCCCTTGGGCTCACCCGTGGAGCCGGACGTGTAGATGACGTAGGCCGGCGTGGTGGCCTGCGCGAGGTTCTCCAGGTCCCCCTGGGGCAGTGTCGCCAGCAAGGCCGCGTCGGCGTCCAGGCGGACGAGCTTCGTGTCCAGGGCCGGCAGTCGCTCGGAGAGCGCGCTCTGCGTCACGACCACGGCCGCGCGGGAGTCCTCGACGAGGAAGCGCAGGCGCTCCGTGGGGTAGGCCGGGTCCAGCGGCACGAACACGCCACCCGCCTTGAGGATGCCGAGCAGCGCGACGAGCATCTCCGGCGAGCGGTCCAGGAGCGCGCCCACCAGGACGCCGGGCCCGACGCCGAGCGCGCGCAGGTGATGCGCGAGCTGGTTGGCCTGCTGGTTGAGGGCCGCGTAGGTGAGGTGCCGCCCCTCGAACTCCACCGCTGTCTTCTCGGGCCGCGCCGCTGCCTGTTGCTCGAAGAGCTGGTGGACCAGGTGCTCTCGCGGGTACGCGGCGCGGTTCCGCTCGTTCCAGGTGAAGGTGAGCTGGTAGCGCTCCGCGGCGGTGAGCACCGGCAGTTGGTGAAGGAGGCGCTGGGGGGCGGCCACCAGCCCTTGCAGCAGTGCTCGGAAGCCGCGCGCGAAGCGGGCGACGCTCGCGGGCTCGAACAGGTCGGTGTTGTAGTCGAAATCCAGCACCAGCCCGTCCTCGACATCGAGCACGTTCAGGCTCAAGTCGAAGGCGGCGAACGCGACAGGCTGGGAGTGGAAGCTCGCCTTCAGGCCTCCCATGTCGCGCAGGGCGAGCGGACGCTCCAGGTTGAACGTCACGCCAACGAGGGTTGTGTGACTGGTGGTGCGAGGCAGCGCCAGCCGGTTGATCAACTGGGCGAAGGGGTAGTCCTGGTGCTCGTAGGCGGAGAGGAGCGTCTGCTTGAGGGCCCGGAGGTACTCCGGGAAGGGCTCGTCACCGCGCGCGTGGCTGGAGATGGGCAGCAGGTGTGAGCAGTAGCCGACGAGCCCCTCGGCGCCCTCCAACCCGCGCCCGGAGGTGGGGATGCCCACGAGGAGCTCGGCCTGTCCCGTCAGCCGGTGGAGGAAGGAGGTGTATGCGGCGAGCAGCAGCATGAAGGGCGTGGCCTGCTGCCGCTGGCCCAGCTCCCGCAACGCCTGACTGACGGGGCGCTCCAGGCGAACCGTCTCCCGCGCGCCTCGGAAGCGTCGCGACGCGGGGTGGAGGAAGTCAGTGGGCAGCTCGATGGCGGGGATCCGCTCCACGCGCTGCTCCAGCCAGTAGCGCTCGTGGACCGCGAGCGCCCCCGTGGACTCCTGCGTCTTGAGCCAGTGGACGTGGTCGCTGGACTGCTTCACCGCGGGCAGGTCCGGAGTGGCCCCCGTCACGAACGCCGAATAGGCCGCCGCCAGCTCGTGGACGATGACGCCCAGGGACCAGCCATCCACGACGACGTGGTGGGTGGTCAGCACCAGCAGGTGCTCCAATGCGTCCAGCTTGAGCAGGTGGGCGCGGAACAGGGGGCCCTGCCGCAGGTCGAACGCGGTGGTGCTCTCCTTCGCGTACCAGGCGGCCTGGGAGTCGACCCTGGCGGCGGCGGACAGAGCGGACACGTCGAGCACCGGCAGGGCCATGCGCAGCTCGGGCAGGATGTGCTGCTGTTCGCCGACCGCGTCGATGGTGGTTCTCAGGGCCTCATGGCGGTCCACGACGTATTGCAACGCGCGCCGCAGAGAGTCTTCGCGCAGCGCCCCCTCCAGGCGGAGCGTCATTGACAGGTTGTAGGCGATGGAGCCGCCCTCGTTCGCCGTGGCGAGGATCCACAGCTGTCGCTGCGCCTCCGTCAGCGGCAGGGTCCGCTCCGACGCGGTGGGGAC
>NZ_JABXEM010000227.1:0-19687 GCF_013372595.1 Myxococcus sp. AM011 | reverse complement strand
GGGCTCAACGGGGGCAGGGGAGGCGACGTATGCTTCCGGGCATGCGAATCCTCTACGGTGTCGTCGGCGAAGGCATGGGCCATGCGACGCGCTCCCGGGTGCTGCTCGAGGCGCTCACGAAGGAGCACGAGGTCCACATCGTCGTATCGGGCCGCGCCCAGGACTACCTGGCCAAGCGCTTCCAGAACGTGCACGGCATCTGGGGGCTGACGCTGGCGTACGAAGGCAACTCCGTGAAGAAGTGGCAGACGGTGTTGCAGAACCTCACGGGCGCGGTGAAGGGCTTCCCGCAGAACGTGCGCCAGTACTTCGAGCTGGTGGATGACTTCAAGCCGGACGTCGTCGTCAGCGACTTCGAGACGTTCAGCTACCTGTTCGCGAAGACGCACCGGCTGCCGGTCATCAGCGTGGACAACATGCAGGTCATCAACCGCTGTCAGCACGAGCCCGCGCTCCTGGCCGGGTACGAGGACAGCTACGAGACATCGCGCGCGATTGTGAAGGCGAAGCTGCCGGGCGCCTTCCACTACCTCGTCACCACGTTCTTCTATCCGCCGACGCGCAAGCGGCGCACCACGCTGGCCCCGTCGATTCTCCGCCCGGAAATCATCGAGGCGAAGTCGGAGCCGGGTGAGCACCTGCTGGTGTACCAGACGTCCACGACGAACACGGCGCTGCCGGACATCCTCAAGGCCGCGGGCATCCCCTGCCGGGTGTACGGCCTGCGCCGCGACCTCACCGAGGACCTGGTGGACGGCAACCTCACGTACCGGCCCTTCAGCGAGAAGGGCTTCATCGACGACTTGCGCACGTCGCGCGGCGTGGTGGCCAGCGGCGGCTTCACGCTGATGAGCGAGGCCGTCTACTTGAAGAAGCCCATGCTCAGCATCCCGCTGGAGGGCCAGTTCGAGCAGATCATCAACGCCCTGTACCTGGAGAAGCTCGGGTACGGGATGTACGTGAAGGCGCTGACGGTGGACGCGCTCAAGGAGTTCCTCGCGCGGGTGCCGGGCTGCGAGGAGGCGCTCAAGGGCTACGAGCAGGAGGGCAACACGAAGATGATTGCCGCCCTGAACGAGCAACTGGCCCTGGCGTATGAGCACCGGGGCCACTGGGCCATGGAGATGGCGCGGGACTGAGCGCGTGCACGCCTAGTGGAGCGGGACATTCAGCTCGTTGTTCCGCTCCGCCGCGCGGCGTGACAGCTCCGTGAGCCAGGAGCGGGTGAGCGGCGTCTCGCTCTGGGCTCCGGTGTGCGAGTCCGGGTTGCTGCTCTGGGGCATCAGCCGGTTGGCCCAGGCGAGCAGCGTCGCCGTCAGTCCGGGCGCGAGCACCCGGCTCACCGCCCCCAGCTTCGCGGCCAGGCCCACCAGCAGCTCCGCGTCCCCCCGGCGGCACGCGTCCAGGATGAGGCGCGCCGCGCGCTCGGCGCCCACTGTCAATCCGGGCAGCGAGTCGCCCACGGCGAACCACGCGTACTCCGCCTCGTTCCGGCCCTTGAAGCGCGCGTTGCGCGGGCTGCCCGTGCGCATCAGCCCCGGGCACACGGTGGTGACCCGGATTCCGTCCTGATGCAGCTCCGCGCGCAGGCCGTCCGACAGGCCCACCAGCGCGAACTTGCTGGCGGAGTAGGGCGTGAGGTGCGGGACGCCGAACTTGCCGCCCACGGAGGCGATGTTGACGATGCGCCCCTCGCCCCGCTGCTTCATCTCTGGCAGCACCGCGAGCGTCGTGTACAGCGCGCCCCACAGGTGCGTGTCCAGCGCGTCCTGGAAGTCCTCCACCGTCATGGACTCCAGCGGCCCCACGGTTATCACTCCCGCGTTGTTGATGAGCACGTCCACCGCGCCCCAGCGCTCGTGCACCGCGCTCACCGTGGCCTCCACCTGCACCGGGTCCCTCACGTCGCAGGGAACGGCGAACACCTGGGCGCCGTCGCGCTCCAGTTCCGTGCGCGCCCGCTCCAGGGAGGCCTCGTCGCGGCCACAGATGGCCACGCGCGCGCCCTTCTTCACCAACTCGCGGGCGAGCACCAGCCCCAGTCCGCGTGAACCCCCGGTGATGAGCACCGTGCGCCCGTTGAACGAGTAGCGGGTCCGCCCCAGCACCTTGCGCAGCCCGAGCGTCGCGCCGATGCCCGCCGCCGCCAGCGTGCCCGGGGTGAAGCGAGGGGCCTGCTTGTCCTTGCGCCATTCAGCCATGTGAGGATTCTCCAGGGGAGCAGGGCGTCAGGGCGCGGGAGCGCTGGCCGAGGTGTCGTACTGGGTGAAGCGCTCCAGCACGGGGCGCGCCTGACGGGCCGCGTCCTCGCCGATGAAGTGGTGACGAAGCAGGCCGTCCGCGTCGAACACGAGCCACGCGGGCGTCTGCTTCACGCCGTACACCTGGGCCATGGAGCCGTCATCCACGGCGATGGGATAGACGAGGCCGTGCTCGCGCGCGAAGGCCTCCACCGCGTTGGTGTCGCGCAGCTCCCTGGCGGAGTGGGTGACGTCCACGCCGATGACCTTGAGGCCCCGGGGGCCGAACTCCGCGAGGAAGCGCCGGAGCGCCGCGAAGTCCTGGGCGCCGCTGTCCGAGGCCATGGAGAAGAAGTGGAGGAGCACGGGCAGCTCGTCGAGCTCCGAGACATGGACGGGGGCGTTGACCCACCCTCCATCTGGATCCAACAGCGTGAGGTGAAGGTCGTGCGTGGGCGTGGGCATAGGGGCTCCCGCGGCGAGTAGGGCCTGCGTCTGAAGGTCGCCCTTCAAGCTATGCATCCGGCGGAGTCCTCCAGGGCTCGCATCGGGGTGTCGACTGCCTGCCCGGAGGAGGGCGCGCGGAGCGGGTGGCGCTGGACGGACGGCGCCCAAGAGGGCAGACAGTCGCTTCATGCGCATCCCTGACTTCAAGCTGGAGCGGTACTTCGCGCGCTGGGAGTTCGCCGCGCCCTACACGTTGTGCTCCTCGGACATCGAGGGATGGAAGCAGAAGGAACTGCTGGCTCTCGCCGACACGGACGGCCTGGCCCGCTGGGAGGAGCTGACGCTCGGCTACACCGAGGCCCCCGGTCTGCCCGCGCTGCGCAAGGAGATTGCCGGGCTCTACCAGGGCCTGTCGCCCGAGCAGGTGCTGACCTTCGCTGGCGCGGAGGAGGCCGTCTTCATCCTGATGAACGTGCTGCTGGGCCCGGGCGACCATGCCGTCGTCACCTGGCCGGGCTATCAGTCCCTGCACGAGGTGGCGCGCGCCACCGGCGCGGACGTGACGCTGCTGCCGCTGCGCGAGGAGACCGGCTGGGCGTTGGACCTGGACGCCCTGCGCGGCGCGCTCAAGCCCCAGACGCGAATCATCGTGGTGAACTTCCCCCACAACCCCACCGGCGCGCTTCCAGACTTGAAGACCTTCCAGGCGCTGTGCGCGCTCTGCGAGGAGCGCGGCATCTACCTGTTGTCCGACGAGGTGTACCGGCTGCTGGAGCACGACGCGAAGGACCTGCTCCCCGCCGCCGTCGAGCTGTCACCGCGCGGCTTCAGCCTGGGCGTCATGTCCAAGGCGTTTGGCCTCGCGGGGCTGCGCGTGGGGTGGCTCGCCTGTCGCGACGAGGACGTGCTGCGCCGGTGCATGGCGTACAAGGACTACACCACCATCTGCAACAGCGCCCCCAGCGAGGTGCTGGCCCTCATCGCCCTGCGCGCCAAGGAGCGGGTGCTGGCGCGAAGCCGCGCGCTGCTCGCCTCGAACCTGGCCTTGCTGGACGCGTTCTTCGCGCGCCACGCGGACACCTTCCACTGGGTGCGCCCGCGCGCCGGCAGCGTGGCCTTTCCGCGCCTCCTGCGAGAGCAGCACGTGGCCCGGTTCACCGATGCGCTCGTGCAACGCGAAGGCGTGTTGTTGTTACCAGGTGACGTCTACGACTTCCCTGGCAATCACTTCCGTCTGGGGTTGGGTCGCACGAGCCTTCCCGAGGCCCTGACACGGCTGGAGCGTTTCGTCATCGACACCCGGTGAGATGAAGGCGTGACACGCCACGGCCGCTGTGAAGCCGTGTCTCAGAGGGCGACGCGACGCGTCAGGCCTTGCATTGGCTTCCCGGTTTCCGTGTTCTCGACCTTTTACAGCCCGAGACTCTAGAGTGGCGGCTTCCTCGCCCGGTCCCCCACCAGGCGAGGGCAGCTCCCCCTACTCCCGAGCGGAGGCGTTCACGATGAAGAAGCTGATGGGTATGGCGATTGCGGCCACGTTGTTGGTTGGCACGCAGGCTGCCGCCACCAATTACACGCTGTGGATTCACGGTCGTAACGGCGGCGGTACGCAGGCCGGAAACTACGGCGACTTCAGCTACTGGGGCCCGGCGGGCACCGCGGCGGGCGTGAACAAGAAGGCCGTGAACTGGAACGGCAAGGAGAGCGTCGGCGGGCAGAACGCGCGCGTACGCGACGCCCTGGACTGCTTCTGTACCGGAAACAACTGGTGCTACATCGCCGTGCACAGCGCGGGCAATCTGCAGATTGGCTACGCGCTGTCGCTGTACGGCGGCTCTGCGCGCAGCAAGAAGAACGCGTCGCCCAACGCCAGCGGCGTGTGTGGCAACACCGACGGCAGCACGCAGACGGGCTGGAACATCAAGTGGGTGAACGTCGCGTCCGGCGCCGGCGGTGGCAGCGAGCTGGCGGACGTGGGCGAGTGGGCGGTGAACGAGCCGCTGGTGAGGGACCTGGTCACCACCACGTCGCGCGCCCTGTACAACCACAACACCACGCGCAACGTCTGGTTCTACATGTTCGCCGGCGCGAAGGGCACGCTCTACTCGGGCATCCTCCCCGGGCAGGACGACGAGGTCGTCTCCTATCACTCCACGGGCGGCGTGTCGGGCAGCTCCGGCAGCTCGCAGTGCAACCCGGGTGACTGGTTCTGCGGCGGCACGCTGAACACCGGCACGGCGAACACCAGCGACGGCCGCGCGAAGTGGAGCTTCCACACCGTGTCGCTGCGCGATGACGGCGAGGCGTTCAACCACTACGCCAACGGCAACTGGGGTGGCATCGTCGCGAAGGTCCGCGAGGATGTCGTGAAGTTCGCCTACTGAGCCTGGCTCACTGAAGCACCATCCATGACGCCCAACAGCTCCCCTCCCGCTCCTGTCTCCCGCCCGCGCCGTCTCGGGTGGGGCTTCCTGGTGATTGCCCTGGTCGTCGCGGGGGTGGGGTGGTGGAGCTGGCGCCGGGTGGCCGGCGACGAGGAGGTTTCAAATGAGCCTCCCGCGCTGGCGGATGGCCAGAAGCGCGCTCCCGGAGAGGCCCCGCCGAAGTCGGGCTCCGGGAGCAGCGCGGCGCTGGAGCGGCGCTCGTCGCCGGGCACGGAGGACATGCGTGTGTCCGTGTTAGACCCCGCGCAGCGCGAGCGGCTGGAGCGCCGCGAATTGTGGGCGGAGCGGCTGGAGCGGGCGAAGCGGACGCTGGAGTCCTATGTGTCCGCGACGCGCTACCCGCCGCAGTCCCGCTCCATCCGGGAGCATCCAGACCAGGTGGAGCTCGCGGAGCCGGAGCGCACGCGTCCGTTGAGTCGCGAGCACCCGGACGTGCAGCTTCGGCTGAAGCAGGACCGCGTCTTCGTGGTGGGTGACGAGGTCGTGCACTTCTTCGTCTCGTGCGAGGACGCGCAGCGCCAGCCGAGGCCCTGTCAGGTGCTCTCCGCGTCCGCGCATGAGGCCGAGCACATGCAAGGGGCGGGGGCGGTGCCCGCCGTGCCCGTGGCCTTCACGGATGATGGCGCCGGAGGAGACGCGCTGGCGGGAGATGGCATCTTCACCGGTCGCTTCCAGCCGTCGAAGCAGGGCTTCCCGCTGTACTCGGGCACGCTGCGCGTGGACGTGCAGGTGCGCTCGGACAAGGCGGAGGGCACGGCGTTCCTGGACATCCTCTACACGAATTCGCCGCCAGCGGCCTTCACGGGCAAGGTGCGCGAGGTGTTGGCGGACGGCTCGCTGGGGCTCTACCTGGGCATCAACGTGCGCAAGGCGGGGCGGTACGTGGTGGCTGGCCGCATCGACGACGAGAGCGGCGAGCCCTTCGCGCATGTCTCCTTCAACGAGGAGCTGAATGAGGGGCAGCAGGAGGTGAAGCTCACCGTCTTCGGAAAGCTCGTCCTCGACGAGGCGCCGACGTTCCCGCTGCGGCTGCGCGACGTGGAGGGCTTCCTGCTCAAGGAGTCGGGAGACCCGGACCGCGAGCTGATGACCACGATGCGTGGCTCCGTGCACACCACGAACGAGTATCCGCCGACGTCCTTCTCTCCCGCGGAGTGGGTGAGCGAGGAGCGCCGACGCTACGTGGACGAGTACACGCGCGACGTCGACGAGGCGCAGCACATGTTCGACCAGACGTTCGACGAGGGGAAGCGCCCCTGAGTCGCGTCCCCGCGAAGCTGCGGACGTCGGCCGCTCGAGGAGGCACTGCTCACGTCGGAGTCCACTGATCCGGGCTCCATGCGACAGCACAGGAGTCGAGGTTCGGCGCGAGGCGCTGTCCCTCGGCCGGCGCGGGAATCTTCATGATTCGGCGTGCGGCTCGTCGTCCCCCACTGGTGTGGGCCGCTTCAGGCGACGTGCGGCTCGTCGTCGCCCACTGGTGCTGCCTGCTTCAGGCGACGTGCGGCTCGCCGTCGCCCACCGGTGCGGGCTCCATGTCGACGTCGGAGACCTCTTCGGCCTCCACGAAGTTCGCGCCCGACACGTCGAGGGCCGCCTCTTGCGTCGCGGGTTGAGCCGCGAGGACCTCGGCCGTGAGCGAGGCCTGCTCCGTGCCGGACGGGGTGAATCCGGGCTGCTCCACGAAGCTGTCTCCCTCCGTCGCGAGCTGCTCCAGGAGCGGCTGGGCAATCACGGAGGCGGGCTCGGCCGGCTGGGCGTCGGGCTGGAGCTCCACGGCGTCGGCGACCACGTCCACGCTCTGGGCTCCGAGCGCCGCGCTCACCGGGACACTGGCCGCAGCGGGGTTGGCCGCGAGCGAGCCGAGCACGCCCGCGAAGGCAGCGTCCGCCGGGCCGGGCTCCTCGTCGTCCGGAACCAGGCTGCCCAAATCACTCAAGTCCGCGAGGAACTCCTCCGGTCCCGCGGGCCGCACGGACGCATCCATCAACTCCCCGGACGCATACCTCGCCGCCGTTGAACCCTCCACCGCGCCGCCCTCCTGCGTCACCTCGTCGGTGGTGGGGACGCCGCCCTCGAACCAGTCCAGGTCCAGCTCACGAGGGTCCACCCGCACCGAGGAGGCAGGTGTCCCCATCATGGAGAGCAGGTCCTCCGGCGCGTCCACGCCAGGCGAGGAGGTGTCCAGGTTCTGGAGCTCCCACGCCGCCTCGTCTGGAGAGAGGATGTCCGACGCATCCGGTACGGCCGCCTCCGCGCGCCGCGACGCCCGCTCCACGCCATTGCCGAAGTCGCGCGGCGCTCCCAGCGCGGAGGGCAGCTGCGAGCCGAGCCTCTGCGCGTAGCGCGGCGCCGCGGACTCGAAGGAGCTCTCCCCGGAGAACACGCGCAGCGACGCATGGTCCAAATCTCGCGACGGGCCCTCTTCGCCAACTTCATCCGTGTCGAACGAGGCCAGGAGGGCGTCCGCGCCATCCGCGCCCTCGGCCTGGAAGTCGCTCTCGTCGGAGTAGCCCCGGCGGACCTTCGACACCGGATCCAACGACTCGCTCTGCGTCAGCGGCGCGACGCTGTTGTCCACGTCGAGCGAGGTGCGCCGCAGCGAGGACAGGATGCTCGAAGACAGACGGCGGATGGAAGTCATCGGTCACCTCCCAGGGCGCACACGGCGGACATCATCCGTATTGTCGAACGCCCCGGGTGAAAGTTGCCAGGGGCCTTCCGTGAGGTCCCCATCCACCCTGGAGGAGTGGGGCGAGCGCCCATCACCTGTGGGGTCGCCACCCCTCGTACTGGACAACGTTTCGGGATGAAGGGCGCTTGCAACGTCAGGCACCGAACGGGTGCGGGGCGCACGCCGAGGTCCGATGGCACTCACGCTCCAGCCGCCGCACAAAGAGAGGTATCCGTAGAGGGTGCCCACCTGGGGATGGGCGCTGGCCTCCCGCTTGCTGGGGAGAGGCTCGAGGAGGCGGTGTCATGCTGCGTATCGAAAGCGCGGGACAGACCCATATCGGTCGCCGGCCCCACAACGAGGACTCCTACTGTGTCCTGCCGGAGTTGGGGCTGTACGTGGTCGCGGATGGGCTGGGTGGGCAGGAGGGCGGCGAGGTGGCGAGCCGCTGTGTCGTGGACACGTTCGCGGGCCTGGGGCAGCAATGGGAGCGTGAGCGGGAGGCGGTGTGGCCGGAGGTCGCCGACCCCCGTCGCACGCGCGAGGAAAATCTATTGGCGGCGTGCTCGCTCCTGGCCCAGCGCAACCTCCAGGCCCAGCGCGTGGGGCGGCTGAGCGAGATGGCCTCCACCGTGGTGGCCCTGGCGTTGGGGCAGGACGGCGCGGCGGTGGCTCACGTGGGGGACAGCCGCCTGTACCGGCTGCGGGCTGGAAAGCTGGAGTCGCTGACCCGGGACCACTCGTTCATCGAGGAGCTGAAGGACGTGGGCATGGAGCCCCCGGGAGGCGCCTCCAACTGGCGGCACCTCATCACCCGCGCGCTGGGGACGGACAACGCGGAGCCCACGTTGCAGCGACTTCACGCGGAGGCCGGAGACGTCTTCCTGTTGTGTTCGGATGGCCTCTACGAGCCGCTGGGAGTGGACGGGCTGATGAGGCGCCTGTCGCTCGCTTCCGCGCGGGAGGTGTGCGACGCGCTGGTGGCGGATGCCTTCGAGGCCGGAGGCAAGGACAACATCACCGCCGTGGTGTTGCGGGTCGCCGACGCGTGAGGCGGACGTCAGTGAAGGTGGGAGGGTCAACCGTGAGGAGCCGGGTCATCCCGGCCTTACTGCGCAATCCCGGAAGCTTGGGGTAGGGTGTGGCTTCGGGGGTCCCCCCACCCCGGTCATTTCCCCTCTCGTCCGACACCGCAGCGCATGACGCACAGCCTCGCAGCTCGCCTGACCATCGCCATCACCCTGGTCATCCTGGCCCTCACCGCGCTGTGCGTGACGTTCACGGGCGTCGTGCTGCGCTCCAGGATGAACACGGAGCTGGCCCAGGCCCTCATCCACGACGAGTCCGCCTGGAGTCGCCTGGTGGCCCAGGAGGCTCGCACGCTGAAGGTGCTGCTGCGCAGCGCCGCGGCCAACGCCGAGCTTCGCTCGCTGCTCTCCGGAGCGACGGTGGACGCGAAGGCACTCCAGGCCTTCGCCGAGGCGGAGAAGACGCTGGTGTCGGTGGAGCTGTTGCTCATCACCGGGCCGGAGGGCGGGCTGCTCGCGGGCTCGTACCGGGAGCCTTTGGCCGCGCTCGCGCAGCGGGTGAAGAGCAGCGCGCCCGGGGTGCTCTACGTGGGCGACGCGGTCTTCTGGACGATGTCCCGGCCGGTGGAGGTGGACGGGCGCACGGTGGGGCACCTGGTGCTGGGGAGCCGGTTCGACGACGCGCCGCTGAAGGACCTGAGGAATCAGCGGGGCGTGGAGCTGCTCTTGCGCGTGGGGCCTCGGCTCGTGGCCCGGTCCGTGGACGTCGTGACGCCGGAGGCCTTGCTGGCGGCGGTGGACGCGGACGTGGACGAGGGCCGCGTGGACGTGGAGGACTCGTCGTTCCGCGTGGCGAGGTTGCCGGTGGGCGAGGGGCTGGAGCTGGTGCTGGCGCGGGACGAGAAGACGGAGGCGTCGCGCTTCGGCACCGCGGTGCTGCTCATCGTCGGGCTGGGGCTGTTCACCGCGCTGGCGGCGGGCGGGGTGATTCTGCTGCTGGTTCGCCGGATGACGGGGCCCCTGCGGGAGCTGACGGCGGCGGCGGCGCGGGTGGTGGCGGAGGGCGACTTCCGGGGCACGCTGGAGGTGCACTCGCAGGACGAGATTGGCCGGTTGGCCGCGTCGTTCGCGGAGATGATGGTGCAGCTGCGCTCGCTGTTGATGGCGTTGAAGGGCTCGGCCGAGCAGCTCGAGTCCGCCTCGGCGCAGCTCTCCGAGTCCGCGGCCGTGCAGAACGAGGCGGTGTCGCAGCAGGCGGTGGCGCTGCATGAGACGCAGCTGGCGGCGCAGCAGCTCCAGGAGTCGTCGCGCGCGGCGGCCAAGCGCGTGGTGACCATCCAGCGCGAGGCGGAGAAGGCGAGCGGCTTCGGTGAGGCGGGCGAGGCCGCCGTGTCCGGCAGCGTGGGCGGGCTCACGCACATCCGCTCGCACGTCGAGCAGATTGGCCGCACCATCACCGTGCTGCATCAGCGCACGCGGCTGGTGGGCGACATCACCCGCACGGTGAAGGACCTGGCGGACCAGTCCAACGTGCTGGCGCTGAATGCCTCCATCGAGGCGGCGCGCAGCGGGGACCAGGGCCGTGCCTTCTCCGTGGTGGCGCGGCAGATGCGCTCCCTGGCGGACCAGTCCGCGGGCGCGACGACGCGCGTGCAGGGCATCCTGGGCGACATCGGCAAGGCCATCTCGGAGGCCGTGCGCATCAGCGAGGGCGGCGCGCGGGAGGTGGAGGGCGGGCTGGAGCAGGTGCAGGCGGCGGGAGAGAGCCTGCGCTCGCTGGCCGGCATCATCCAGAGCAATGGCCAGACGGTGAAGAGCATCTCCGATGCCGTGCGCCAGCAGGACGCGGGCATCGCGGAGCTGTTCGCCGCGCTCAGCTCCATGACGGACGTGGCGGACCAGATTGTCGACCGCATGGCGGCCAGTGAGCAGGCCGCCATCCAGCTCTCCGCCGCCTCGGGTGAGCTGAGCGCCATCGTCGGCCGCTATCAGCTCTGAGGCGCCGCAACGCCTCGGGCGGGCTGGACGCGGCGACGCCAGGAGAGGAGGCGTCGGCTCGTAGCGCTGCTTCCCGGATGTGCGGCCGCGCGACCAGCGCCGAGGGGCAGTCGTGGCTCAGCCCAACTCGCCACCGTCGATGGCGTGCGCGGCGCCGGTGATGGCGCCCGCGGCGTCCGACGCGAGGAAGAGGCACAGCGAGGCCACCTCATCCGGCTGGATGATGCGACCCATGGCGTTCATCGATGCCAGCGCCTCGCGCGCCTGCTCTCCCGTGCGGCCGGTGGTGTGGGAGATGGCCGCCGTGGCGTTGGAGAACATGTCCGTCTCCACCCAGCCCGGGTTCACCGCGTTCACCGTCACGTTCTTCTTCGCGTACTCCACCGCCAGCGCGCGCGTCAGGCCCAGCAGCGCGTGCTTGGAGGCGCAGTAGGCGGACGTGTATTTCATCCCGCGCACGGCGGCCATGGAGCCGATGTTGATGACGCGTCCGCCGCCGGCCTGCGCCATGGCGGGCATCAGCTCCCGGCAGAGCAGGAAGGGCGCCGTCACGTTGATGGCCATCACCCGCGCCAGGTCCGCCGTGCTCGTCTTCGTCAGCGGCGCGGACACGGTGATGCCCGCGTTGTTCACCAGCACGCGCGGAGGTCCGTCGGCGAGAATCGTCTTCGTCGCGGAGACCAGCGCGGCCTCGTCCGCCACGTCCACGACGAGGGGACGGATGCGCTCGCCCCCTTCCTTCACCAGCACCTCGAGCGCGTCCGCCGCGCGGGCCAGGGCCCAGACGCGGTAGCCCTCGCGAGCGAAGGTCAACGCCACGGCCCGGCCGATGCCTCGGCTCGCGCCCGTCACCACCACGGTCTTCTGGGTCGTCGTCATGCGCGGCAGCCTAGCGCCCCGGGCCGGGACGGGCACGCCTGACGACAGGCCTCACCCGGCGGGGGCGAGCGCCGGAGCCGGGGCCTGGGGCCGCAGGCGCTCCCCCACGCGCTCCAGTCCCTGGCCGGCCCGCGCACGGGCGTGGACCTGGGGATAGTCGTCGAACGCCGTGCCGAACCACCTGTCCAGCACCGTGGTGTACAGGCCGTAGTGGCCCTGGTACCGGGCGTGGTGCATGGCGTGGAAGGTGGGCGTGAGGACCTGACGCCCCAGCCAGGTCGACACGAAGCGCTCCGGCAGCCACTCCGTGTTCCCGTGGCCCACCACGTTGAGCACGTAGTTGGAGACGATGTAGAGCGCCACTCCCGCCTGGGTGACGGGCATCACCTCCAGCGCCAGGATGACGAGGCCGAAGTTGCCTCCCAGCAGCACCACGCGCTCCACCAGCGAGAAGGACAGCGACGTCAGCGGGTTCGTCACCTGCGCCACGTGGTGCTGCGCGTGAAACCGGTAGAGCGCGCGGGTGTGCAGCAGGCGGTGCGTGACGTAGAACCACACCTCGAAGCCCACGAAGAGAAAGACGAAGGTCGCCACCGTCGCGCCCACGCTGAAGGGCGCCAGCCGGGACTGGTACACGACGCGGAACGCGGCGACGAGCACCGCGTCGAAGAGCACCACCCGCACCGCCGCCCACGCCTCGCTGCGAAGCTGTCCCGGCGCCAGCGGCTTGCGGTAGACGCGCCGCCGAGCCCCCGCGCTCAAGCCCGCCGCCCACCACCCCAGGCCCACCATCGACGCCTTCAGCGCCCCCGACAGCCCGAGGACGAGGGGAAACATCGCCATGAATGCGTGCACCATCGCGCTCCACCTCCGGCCCTTGCCACCGACACCCATGCTAACCCCCGGAGCCGCGCCGGGTTGCACGGGCGGTTTGACGCTCCTGGACGCGGGCATTAGGACGGCGCCATGGCACGCGCGGAAATCACCGACTTGTTCCGGCTGGATGACCTGCTGTCCCCCGAGGAGAAGGCCGCTCGCGACACGGTGGCCGCCTTCGTGGACCGCGAGGTGCTGCCCATCATCGGCGGGCACTTCCGCGACGGCACCTTCCCCTTCCACCTGGTGCCCCAGCTCGCGGAGATGGGCGTGCTGGGCGCCAACCTCCAGGGGTACGGCTGCGCGGGGATGAACACCGTCAGCTACGGCCTCATCCTCCAGGAGCTGGAGCGAGGCGACTCCGGGCTGCGCTCCTTCGCGTCCGTGCAGGGCTCGCTCTGCATGTACCCCATCCACGCGTACGGCAGCGATGAGCAGAAGGAGCGCTTCCTGCCGGGCATGGCCAAGGGGCGCGTCATCGGCTGCTTCGGCCTCACCGAGCCGGACTTCGGCTCCAACCCCGGAGGCATGCGCACCCGCGCGCGCAAGGACGGCGACGACTACGTCCTCAACGGCACCAAGACGTGGATTACCAACGGCGCCATCGCCGACGTCGCGGTGGTGTGGGCCAAGACGGACGACGGCGGCCCCGAGTCCGTCCGGGGCTTCCTGGTGGAGAAGGGCATGCCCGGCTTCACCGCGCGGGACATCCCCGGCAAGTTCTCCCTGCGCGCGTCCATCACCAGCGAGCTGTCCCTCCAGGACGTGCGAGTGCCCGCGCGCAACGTGCTGCCCGGCGTGGTGGGCCTGCGCGGGCCCCTGTCCTGTCTCAACAACGCGCGGCTGGGCATCGCCTTCGCCGTCACCGGCGCCGCCATCGCCTGCTTCGAGGGCGCTCGCGAATACTCGCTGTCCCGCGCGTCGTTCAACGGCAAGCCCGTGGCCGGCTACCAGCTCACGCAGGAGAAGCTGGCGGACATGCTCCAGGACATCGTCAAGGCGCAGCTCGTGGGACTGCGCGTGGCGCGGCTCAAGGACGAGGGCAAGGTGACGCCCGTCATGGTGAGCCTGGCCAAGCGCAACAACGTGAAGAGCGCGCTCGACATCGCCCGCGTCGCGCGAAGCATCTACGGCGCCAATGGCATCACCGACGCCTATCCACCGGTGCGCCACATGCTGAATCTCGAATCGGTCTTCACCTACGAGGGCACCCACGAGGTGCACACGCTGGTGTTGGGCAAGGCCATCACCGGACTCGACGCCTTCGACTGACGCGCTTCACACACGGGCACCTCCCCTCGTCCCGGCTGCGTGGGAGAGGGGAGGGCCTTCTCGGGTGAAGCCGGGCGCCTAGCCCTGGCTGCTGCTCTCGCCGCCCTCGGCCTTCGGGGCCTCGGCGGACGTCGCCTCGGCCTCGACGGGAGCGGCTGCTTCGTCCTCGGAAGAGGAGGCCTCGGCGCCTTCCGCCGGGGACTCGTCGGACAGCTCCGGCGCGGTGCCAGCGGCCTCCGCCGCCTGCTGCGCCTTGAGCTCCTCGTCGTTCATGAAGCCGACGGGGTCGTCCTTCCGGTTGAGGAAGCGCACCGCCTTCTTCGAGAGCGCGTACATCTGCTCGGCCGCCGCGGCGGGCACCAGCGAGTGCTCGATTTGAGCGGGGTCCGGACGCTCCACCACGCCGAGCTCGCCGTCCTCCAGTCGCTTGGCCTGCTCCGGCGTCAGCTCCATGCGCCGCAGCTTGCCCTTGCGGGTCATGAAGTAGAACGCCGTCTCCCCGGGCTCCTGCGGCACCTGCGAGCCCAACACCAGCTCGCGCAGCGCCTTGTCCAGCTCCACCTGGCGCTTGGATTCGGCGCGCTGGTAGGCCTTGGAGCCGGGCATGGGGGGCAGCTTGGGGATGGGCTTCTCGGCCACGGCGGCGGGACGCCCATGCTGGGGCGCTCCACCTCCTCCGCCGCCACCGCCACCGGGACGGAAGGAGCCTCCCTGTCGGGGCGCTCCTCCGCCGGGACGAGGCGCTCCACCGCCGCTGGGACGTCCGCCGCCGGGACGGCCTCCGCCCTCACGGCCGCTGGGGCCACGGTCCTCGCCTCGGGAAGACGGAGCACCGGATGTCCGGTTCTCGTCACGCCGGGGCGGAGGACGGTTGCCGCCTGGACGTCCGCCCTCCTGGGGCTGGGGCCTCCGGGCTTCCGTCTGGCTGGTTGCCGCATCAGCCTTCTTGGACTGTTCCTCGGAGACGAGGCCCGCCTTCAACAACTTGTCGCGCAGGTTCTGCATGAGAAGGCCGTTCTATCCCTTGCACGGCCGCACGCAAGCCGCTGCTTGCCGCTCTTGTATGCGCCACGTAACTTGCCGCCCCCGTGGTACCCCCTCCGGAGGAGTCGTGAGCCGTCTGAAGAAGTCCGCCGTCACCCTCGCCTTGGCGCTGGCCGCCGCCAGTTGCTCGGACCCGGTCGACAAGGCGGCCAAGGCGCGCATCTTCTCGCCGGAGGACCCCCCGAAGGTGGTCGCCTCCGCCCAGCAGAAGCTCCCCCCGGAGGATGTCGCGGAAAACCCTCAGGTGGCCCGCCGCATCCTCGGCATGGACGCCGCCGAAATCACCGAGCGGCTGGGGCCCCATCGCTACCAGTCCACGCTCGGCTACGAGTGGACCTCCGCCGAGTCCAACCCCGTGAAGCTCACCGAGACGCGCACGTTCCGCGCGGGGCCCGGGGGTGTCAGCGGCGACTTCCACGGCGTGCTGGAGAACTCCCGGGACCAGGGCCTGGAGGTCATGCGCGTGGGCGGACAGGTGTTCGCCCGCAACCGGTACGGCCCGTTCCGTCAGCGGCTGCGCGACCGCGGCATGGCCGAGCGCACCCGCACGGAGCTGACCGGCGCCATCCGCGACTTCGACCTCCTGTTCCAGGGGCGGCTCAAGCTCGCCCCACAGGGCACCGTCACCTATGAGGGGCGCACGGCGTGGCGCTACGTGGTGACGCTGGCGCCCGCGCCGGAAGGGGATGGCTCCCGGCCGCTGCCGAAGCTGTTCGAGCCGAAGGGCGGCTCGGACGAGACGACGCGTCGGCGCGCGAACTTCTTCGCCCACCGGCTGCCGCGCTCATTGGATGGCGAGGTGCTGGTGGACGCGGCCACCTCCGTGGTGCTCAAGGCGCGGCTGGATGGGCGCGTGGGCGTGCCGTCGGAGAAGACGCCCGAGGCGGCGGAGCTGCGGCTGACGCTGGAGGCGGCCCTGTCCGAGCTGGGCAAGGACCCGAGGCTCGCGCCGCCCGAGGAGTTCCTCCCGGACGCGGACAAGCCCCAGGGTATCGCCGACGCGCTGGACCGCTTCGGCATCGAGCGCGCGAAGCCCGAGGGTGCCAAGAGCACCACGCCGGGCGAGGCGCCGCCCGAGCCCGAGGACGAGGCCGCGACGGAGTAGTCCGTTTCATGGGTGGGGCGCCCCAGGTGGGCGTCCTCGTCGGAAGGCCGGACAAGCGAGTCATGGGTGGCGGGCGCCCCGGCGCACCGAGCCAGGCTGCCTGCCCTGACCGCATCGCCCGGACACTTGAGGCCGCGGTGCTGTCGCGCCGCTCAAGTCCCTGGATTCACGCGGGTCCTCGGGTGGCGTGTGCCTTGCTCTCCTCGGGCCCCATGCACCGTCTCCCCCTCCTGCTCCTGTGCCTGTGCGGGCTCTTCGCGCCGCTCGCGAGCGCGGAGCCTCCCTCGCGCAGCCTGGGCGTCACGGCGTTCCCGGTGGGGGCGTTCGCCCTGAAGGACTCGGACGGGCGGCGCGAGGTGGGCTACAGCGCCGGACTGGGGTGGAGCTATCGCCGGGAGCAGTCCTTCCTGGAGGTGGGCGGACACGTGGCCTCCAACCGCCGGCTCACCGAGGCGACCCCCATGTCCCTGAGAGTCACGCTCCCGGAGGCACACCGGGTCCGCCCGTACCTGGGGCTGGGGGTGAGCCTCCTGGTGTCCCATGGACGGGAAGGGGAGGAGGCTCCGCGTGTTCTCCAGTTGGGGCCGGAGCTGTGCGGGGGAATGGACGTGGAGCTGGGGGGCCGGCTGTTCCTGTCCGCCCAGGCCCGCTACCAGAATTTCTCCGCCACCGGCTCCCCGTTCTCCGGGCGGCGCCAGGCGCTCTCCACCGCGTTCCTGGGAGTGGGAATGCACCTGTAGGCACCCCCTGGCGCTACAGGGCGGGAGCGACCTGTTGGAAGAAAATTTGCGCCAACTCTTGCGTCCTCTACAATCCCCGACGGTTGCGGCTCGGACGCATCCGACATGCTCGGATGTTCAGCGTGCTGCACAACAAGGGAGCGGAGATGGAGCGCAAGGTCGGGAGTAGCACGGTGACGGCCAAGGAGGTCAAGGCGGCGCTGGAGAAGACGCGCACGCTCACGGCCGAGGAGGAGAAGGCGCTGCGCATGCGGCATGGCGCCGGCGCTTCCAGCACGCGAGCTCCGCTTCCGCGCGCGGCCGGCGACAACGAGGAGCTCGGCGATGAGCTGCTCGTCATCGAGATGCAGTTGATGAAGGCCATGCGCGCTCGCGCCGCGGCCAAGACGCCTGCCACCAAGGCGGCGGCGCCCGAAGCACCTCGTGCACGCGAGACGGCCGCCAACCCGACGAAGGACAAAATCGTTCGGGCGCTGCGCAAGAAGAAGTAGTCGCTCGCGCGGCCACCACTACCGGTTGAGGATGGCCACGAGGCGCTCCCCCGCCTCGGGCAATGCCAGCGGCGCGCCCGATACCTCCGTGGCCAGTCCTTCCGCGTCATCCGTTCCACCCCGAGCGTACAGCCCCTTCAGCCAGGTGGCGGCGTTCGGGTTCCTCCAGAAGTCCTCGTTGAAGCGCTCGGTGAGGCGCCTGGTGAGTCGGGCCTCCAGGGCCCAGGCTCGCAGGTAGTGCGCCACGTAGAGCTGCGGGTCCACGTCGTACAGGTAGAACCCGGGATGTGGCTCCGCGAAGAGGGCCCGGCGCTGGCCGTCGGCGTACTCGTCGGCGCGCTCGGTGGACGGGCCCTTCATGCAGAGCGACATCTCGTACGACAGCTTCGCGCAGTGGCGGCGCAGCACGCTGAGCGACTGGAAGGCGGCCATCCGCGACGTGTCTCGCGCGAGCGTCGTCGCCAGCCCCAGGTAGCGCTTGAGCCAGTCGGAGGACAGCAGCAGGCGCTCGAAGACGGCGGCGTGGGCCTCCGTCACGGCCGCGTCGCCCAGGCGGCGCAGCTCCATGGGCAGGTCCCCCGAGACGTGGGCGCGGTGGTGGGCATGGCCCAGCTCGTGGAGCAGGCTGCCCACGGCGTCGAGTCCACCGCGGGGCTGGAGCACCACGCGGATGTCGTCCGGCACGCGGATGGTGACGACGAAGGGGCGGGGCGACTTGCCGGGGCGGTCCTCCTCGTCCATGCGGATGCGGCCTCCGGCGTTGGGCGTGAAGCCCCACTCACCGAGCCACTCGCGCACGGCGGGCCACGCGTCCTCCCTGCGGAAGTGCTCATCCAGCCACGGGGCCTGGAGCGCGGCCTGGACGTCGTGCCTTCGCGCGTCGCCACCGGGCAGGGGCCGCAACTGCGGGTCCGTCTTCTTGAGCACGTAGGTGAGCACGTCGCGGTAGGCGTCCTCGGTGTGCTTCAGCGTCAGCTTCGCGGCCTCGGCGAGCTGGGGGTAGTCGATGCCGGTGATGTTCCCGCGCAGGGTGAGGTAGTCGCTGGCGCCGAGTTTCTCGGCGGTGAGGAGGGTGGCTTCGCGGCGGTCGCCATAGGGGCCGCGGTTCTCCCAGAGGTAGTTGCCGACGGCGCGCTCCAGTCCGGCGCGGCGGGCACGATTCGGCTCGTGGGGGAGTCGGCTCATCGCTCCGGCGAAGTCGAAGGACTCGTCGTCGACGTTGAGCACCGCGTTGGCTTCCACGGTGGCCATGGCCTGGGCGGGACGGGCGGCGAGGGCCTCTTCCACCTGGGTGGCCACCAGCTCGCGCACGAGCTGGATGCGGCGGATGGCGACGAGGTCGTTCTTCGCGCGGGCCTTGGCGAGTGCCTCGGTGGCGGCGACGAAGGTTTCCGGGGCGGACAGCTCCGGGAAGGAGGCGTGGAGGCTCGCGATGGGAAGCTCTCGCGCGAGGCCGGCACCATGCCGGTACTGAAGGGTGGCCAGCTCGGCGAGGAAGTCGTCCAGCCGTGTGCGGACGGCGTGTAGGGGGCGGTCCATGGGCGCGGACCGTACCAGGGCTCGCGGGCACAAAGGGCCGAGGCTACGACGCTCGGTCGATTGTCGAGCCTGTCAGACAGCGAATCCTGGGAGGAGGAAGGCTCCTGCTTGTGGTTCGCCGTGCCTTTCTGTAGCGAGCAGCCCGGCATTGGACGCCTGTGAGGTGGGCCGTGAAGCGTCGGACATTCCGGGCGGAAGGCGCGCGGGCGGTGGTGGAGGCGGTGGCCTTCGAGCTGGGCCTGCCCGTGGAGCAGGCGCGCGGGCTGGTGGAGGTGGGCGCGGTGTACGTGGCGGGGCGGCGCTGCAGGGATTCGAAGGCGCGGCTGACGCCGGGGCAGGTGGTGGCGGTGGTGCTGGAGGAGGGCGGCCAGAGTTCGCTGGCGGAGGCGCCCGCCGCGCCCACGTTCCGCGTGCTGCATGAGGATGCGGACGTCCTCGCCGTGGACAAGCCGGCGGGCCTCAACGCACAGCCGACGGAGGCCCGCGTGGGCGCGAGCCTGGTGGACCAGGTGAGTGGCTACCTGGGACGCGAGGCGGGGCTGGTGCACCGGTTGGACCGGGAGACGTCGGGGGTGACGGTGTTCGGCAAGACGCCCCAGGCGACGTCCGCGCTGGCGGCGGAGTTTCGCGAGGGCCGGGCGCGCAAGCGCTACGTGGCGGCCACCGGGCCTGGGCTGCCGGAGTCGGGGACGGTGGACCTGCCCTTGTCGAAGGACCCGTCGCGTCCGGGGCGCTGGCGGGCGAGTCGCGCGGCGAATGGCGTGCCCGCGCTGACGCACTTCCGCACGCTGTATGCGGGGCCGGAGTTCTGCGTGGTGGAGCTGCTGCCTCAGACGGGACGCACGCACCAGTTGCGCGCGCACCTGACGGCGCTCGGAGCGCCCATCCTCGGGGACTCGCGGTATGGCGG
>NZ_JABXEM010000226.1:0-19695 GCF_013372595.1 Myxococcus sp. AM011 | reverse complement strand
ACCTCGGGGGCAAGCTGGGCGGCGGCGGGTGGGCCACACTGGCCCTGTTGATGTCGCCGATGAGCTGGGCGTTGGGCTCCGTGCTCGCGCGCCGCATGCCCATGCCCCAGGGGATGATGGCGCCCGCGGCGCAGATGCTGTGCGGGGGCGCGCTGATGCTGGCCTTCGGGTTCCTGCGCGGCGAGCAACTGACGGCCATGCCGGATGCGCGAGCGCTCGCGGCCTTCGCGTACCTGGTCACCTTCGGCTCGCTGGTGGGCTACACCGCGTATGGCTACCTGATGCGCCACACGAGCCCCTCCGTGGCCACCAGCTACGCGTACGTCAATCCGGTGGTGGCGGTGCTGCTGGGAGTTGTGTTCGCGGGCGAGTCGATGAGCGCCCAATCCTGGGTCGCCATGGCCGCGATTCTCGGCGCCGTCGTGCTGCTGACACGCAAGAAGCGCTGAAGCCCTTCACGAGGCCCCGCGCGGACGTACGACGAGGAACGCGCCCGGGGTTCGTCTCGGGCCTTCCGCTCGCGGACCCTGCGTGCTCGGGGGACCGCACCTCGCGTGTCAACCCGAGCGAGCAAGGGCACACGGTGCTTGACGCTGGTGCCCTTCCTCGCTGTTTAACGGGGGGATGGAATTCGTCCGCGCGCTCTGTCTCACATGGCTGCTGGTGGGTGGCCTGGCCGTCGCCGCCCCCATCGTCCAGGTGCCCGAGGGCGGTGCCGGCGTGCCCGTCGTCGCGAAGGGTGTCGTCTGCGGGCCGCTGCGCGCGGGCTGGACGCTGGCGACGGACGGCCGCACCCTGAAGCCCCCACAGCGGGTGGACCAGGACGACGCTCGCATCCAGGAACTGAAGGTCGCGGCCTCCGCGGCGCAGTGCGAGACGACCGAGGAGCGCGTCACCGTCATCGCCACCGGAGCCTTTCCCCGGGTGGACGCGGCGGGCACGAACTTCTTCCCGGACGAAGGCCGCGTGGAGCTGCGCGGCACGGGGCTGGACCACGTGGGCATCGCCTGGAGTGGGACGCCCCGGGGCGAGTCCCAGCCCCAGCTCATCGAAGGACAGGACCGGTGCCTGGCGCCCTCCACGGAGCGAGGGCCCGCGAGCTGCACGGTGCCCGTGGCGCGCGGGCTGCCCACGGACACCGCGCTCTACTGGACGCCGCCCCACGGACGACATGGGCCGGACGTCACGACGTACGACGCGGCGGGCAACGTGGTGGCTCCGGAGACCTTCCGCCTGCGTCCGGGCCGCGTGGTGCTGACGCAGCCGCTCATCCAGTCGGGAGGCGTGGATGTGTCGCGAGGCCCGGGCTCGGTGGCGTTGAGCCATTCGGAGGCGCTGGCGTCGGTGGACTGCGGGCCGGTGCGCTGCGAGGTGAACGAGGGCTCGGTGTCGCTGCGCAACGTGCCTGGGGTGGACGTGAGCGTGACGCTGCGCCTGCGCCTGGCGCCGCGCATCTACTTCGCGCGGGGAGAAGTGCTGGAGCAGGTGCTGCTGGAGACGTTGCCGGTGCTGGCGTGTCCGCTCACGGCCGTGGAGGGCACGGTGCTGCGCGACGCGGAGAACGCGGCGATGGTGGTGCGGCTGGACACCTCGTGTCAGCACGACCCGCGCAAGCTCTTGTGGTCGATGAACGACCAGCGGGCGCGCGTGGAGCGCGTGGTGAAGGGGCAGGACGGCGTCTATGTGCTGCTGCGCACGGGCGGCACGTCGGAGCAGCAGGTGACGGTCATCGCGCAGACCTCGCGGGTGGAGGGCTCCGTGGTGGCGTCGGACACGACGAAGACGCAGCCGTTGCCGGTGCCGCGCGCGTCGCTGGAGTTGCCGGACGAGGGAGCCATCGACTTCATCCCCATCAACCGGCCGGCGGAGCTGATTGTGGCCTCCAGCGGAGAGCAGGGACGTTTCGTTCCGCGTCCGGTGGCCGGGGCCTACAGCATCATCTCCAGGGACGGGACGACCTTTGTGCAGGGCGAGCCCACCGCGGGCGGCTTCGTGTCGCTGCGCTTCGGCTATCAGGTGTCCACGCTGCCGGGGGACCTGGCGACGACGGACCTGTTCGTCGTCAACGAGCGGGTGCAGCGCTCGGTGCGCGAGGCCAGCGTGCCCATCCGAATCGAGAGCGTGGTGGAGCTGGTGTGCGCGGACAAGGAGGGCAAGGACCTGGTGCTGGAGCCCAGCCGTCCGCACCGCATCGCCTATGAGATGCGCAACTCGTGTCGGGTCATCATCCACCGCGAGCGGTTGAAGCCCGAGCAGGGCACGCAGGAAATCGTGCTGCGCATCGACGTCACCAAGGCGGACGGCGCGGCGCGGGGGGAGAGCCGGGTGGAGCAGCGGATGCTGCTGCGGCCCCAGGGCGAGGCGCGGACGATTCCGGTGCCGGGCCTGCTGTCCCAGTTCGACCGGATTCTCGTGCAGGTGTCGTTGGTGGCGGACGAGTCGCGCTATGCGCTGAGCACGTCGGAGCGCTCGGGGCTGCCCTCGGCGCAGTGGACGGCCATCGTGAGTGGCGGGCACTTCCGGCTGTACACGACGGCGACGATTCCGGCGGGTCTCTACCGCGCGACGGAGCCCAGCGGGCAGCTCATCCTGAACTTCGGCGTGGTGACGCGCCTGGCGCTCCTGAACAGCGAGGGGCAGGAGCGGCTGGTGGGCATCGAGATGGGATTGATGGGGATGGGGTTGATTCCCCAGTCCGGCGACATCGAGTTCCCACCGACGCTGGCGGTGGTGATGGGGCTCAGCTTGCGCGTGCCCATTGGACCGGGAGCGGCGGTGGGAGCGCAGGCGTGGGTGGCGAGGGAGTTCCGGGACGACATCACCCGCCGCTCCGACGGCTCCGTCATTCCGTCCAGCCGCTGGTCCTTCATCTTCGGACCCAGCATCTCCGTGGGCAACGTGGGCTTCAACTTGTAACGCCGTTCACACCGAGAGAGGCTTCAACAGCCCTGCTCGGTCCAACCGCTCGCGCACCGTCTCGGCCAACGCCACATGCGCCGGGCTGCTGACCGTGAAGCGCTCGGGTGAGAGGATGATGAGGGTGCCCTTGTCCTCGACCGGCTCGATTCGCACGGGCGCGGGAAGGGGGGGCACCGAGCCTGGATGCCGAGCAAGGTAGAGGACCCAGCCTGGCCATATCTCGGCGGGGTCATTCCCTCTGAGCAGCTGGAGGTGAGCGGACGAAATCGCCACCGCGAAATCTGGCGCCCAAGCCAGCGCCAAACCTCTAACGAGGCGACGAAGCACGTCCGTGGTCAGCACCCGGTCCGCATTGGGCCCTCGGCTGGGCAGGTCGAGCACGCAAGCATTGCCCACTCGCGGAGAATACCCCCCGCACGTCACCTTGAAGGCACTGCCGTCGTAGTCGTCACTCGCACCGTTCCATGCGCTGAACCGGAATCCGAGTTCTTCGACAATGCGGTCCTTGCCTTTGCGAAGGAGCTTCTCCAACTCCGCGAGCGTTGGCTCGATGGGATGCTTCAGAGCGTCCTTGCGAGACTTACCTTGCCGATACCAGTGGATGAATGATGGGTCGACGCGCCCAAGAAGGCTGAAGAACGCTTCGAGCCGCCTGGCACACTCCTCCGGCGTCTCCTTGCGTGCTCCCCAATAAGCCCCAGCAAAGTACGACTCCGCCTCATCGTTGCCCTCAGTCATGAGTGACGCACCCATCTACAGAGGCGGAACATAGAGCACCTCTATCCCGAGAACCCTTTCTCGCTGAAACAGTACGCGGATGGCCTCGGCCGTTTTCTCTTCGGCTATGAACCATTTAATCGGCACACCAGATGGAGCCTTTGCCAACTGTCGCTGCGCCTGTTCGACGAGGGCCTTTGCTCCCGAATTCTCGAACCAGATTCTCGGTTTGAGGTTGTCGAGAAACTTGTTCGCATAACCCGGCCCCTTTGCTTCCTGCAGCGCACCCTTCTCGAAGCCGTCGAACTTCACGCCTCCGCTGTCCCTGCCTACGCCTCCGACCCAGTATGCCTCGTCGGCGGAATGGCCCGTGATTTGTTCCTGATAGCGCCGCGCACGGGGGACATGGATTCTTTGGCGGGTCCCCACTGTCCGGGTCCCTTCGACGGCGAAGACCCCTTCGTTCCCGTGCTCGCTCGCTGAAGGATGATGGCTGCTCCAGGCCCGCCACTCAGCACTGCCGCCGCACGTCCCACCGGCACCGTGACACGCCCCATGACGAGCGCGCCCTGACCGGACAGCGACAGCACCGGCACCTCGGCCGTGGCGAACGTCGCGCCTTGCAGAGTGCGGGTCGCGGCAGACGCCGTACCCCAGGTGGCGATGAGGTTCGTCACCAGCTTGGAGACGGCCTGTAACTGCTCGCCTCGCGTCATGTACCGGAAGCGCTCCATGTATTCGGGTGATGAGGCCAGGAGTGCCGCCACGGCAGCCGGCATCTGCTTCAACGCCGCCAGGTTGTCTGTCGGGGACGTGGAGAAGACCTGTCCCACCGCCATCGCCAACCCGACGAACGCCTCTTCGGCACCGTCCAGCGTGCGGCTCAAGTAGTCCGCATCGTCGTGGACGTCCGCGAAGGCGCCTCCCCCTGTCTCCTCCAGCAGCGCGTTCAGCTCTCGGAAGACACCGCCCTTGCCCGAGTAGAAGACGCCCAGTTCGAACTGGCCCGCACGGAAGGTCCCGTCCTTCCACTCCACGCGCCCCACGCGCTGCTGGGTCTGCCCGCTGCGCACCCACGCGAGGCAACCATCAGGGCGGAGCACCGCCAACTGAGTGAATCGACCCACACGTCGCACCAGCTCGGCGGGCGACACCTCGCCAGATTCCAGCACCTCGCGCAGCATGAACCCCACGGCGACACGGGCCGGGAACTGTCCGAGTGTCACGTCCCTGTCCATCAGCGCTTCCAACAGTCGCGCTGCGTGAGCAGGGGTGAGCGAGTCACCCGATGAGGCTCGTAGGTCGCGGTCCTCTACCCCCGCGCCTCGAAGCAACTCATCGAACGCATCACTCCGCGGTCCTGGGGAATGATGCGTCGCCTCACCGTATCGTGCGAAGCGCTGCTGGAACGTGCCCCTGCGAGTGACGGGCTCGACTCCAGAACAGCCCGCGACGAAGAGGGCGGCGCAAAGCAGCCAAAGGCCAGCATGCATCGCGCAAGCCTACAGCGCCACGCTGACAAGCCCGGCACCACCTGCGCCCCCCCGAACTTCAGCTCGCCGTGCGCGTCCCGTGCTCGTGGTGCACGACGCCGCCCGGGGACTCCGTCTCACGGGGCAGCCACACGTTGAACGTGGACCCCTGGCCCGGCACGCCCTGGGACTCCACCCAGATGCGACCGCCGTGCTGCTCGACGATGCCCTGGCTGATGGTGAGCCCCAACCCCAGGCCGCCGTACTTGCTGCCGTGCGCGCGTCCGAAGCGCTCGAAGATGAGCGCCTGCTTCTCCTTGGGAATCCCCACGCCGCTGTCCTTCACGGACAGGTGCACGCCTTCCGTCCCCTCGCGCACCAGCCGCACCAGCACCGCCCCACCCTCCGGTGAGTAGCGGATGGCGTTGGACAAGAGGTTCGTCAGCACCTGGTCCAACCGCCCCCGGTCCCACGTCCCCTCCAGGCGCTCCGGCGTCTCCACCTGGATTTCGTGCCCCTGCGACAACACCGCCATGCGGTCCCGCGTCTCCTGCACCAGCTGGCTCAAGTCGAACTTCTCCAGCTCCAACGACAGCCGCCCCGCCTGCAGCCGGCTGATGTCCAGCAGGTCCTCCACCAGCTTCGCCATCCGGTCGATTTGCCGGTTGATGATTTTCAGCGACTTGCCCGGCCCCGCCTCCGTCTCGCCCCCCAGCTTCAAGAGCGCCAGGTGCGCGTGCCCCTTGGCCGCCGCCAGCGGCGTCCGCAGCTCATGGCTCGCCGCCGCGAGGAACGCGTCCTTCGCCTCGCTCGCCAACCGCAGCGCCGTCTCCGCGCGCTGACGCTCGGTGATGTCGCGCGCCACGGAGATGAACCGCCCGGGGCCCTCCGCCGCCGCCACGAACTGGAGCACCACCTCCACCGGCACCTCGGTGCCATCCCGGCGCCGGTGCGTCGTGGAGTACGTCTGGCTGGGCAACGTCCCGCTCACCAGCGGCGCCAGCAGCTTGCGGAACCCCGCCTCGTCGAACGCGCTCTCCACCTCCAACACCGACAACCCCACCAGCTCGTCCGTGCTGCTCGCCAGTTGCTTGGCCGCACCCGCGTTGGCGTACGTGAGCGTCAGCGAGTCCGGCGAAAACATCAGGACGCAGTCCAGCGTCGCGTCCAACGTCATCTTGAAGCGCCCCAGCGCCTCCTCCGCCCGCCGCTTGTCGTCGATGTCCGTGGCCACCGCGATCCAGCCCTGCACGTGCCCGGACTCGTCCCGCTCCGGCACCGCGCGCGCCAGATGCCAGCGATACACGCCGTCGAAACGCCGCAGCCGGAACTCGCGCTCCACCCGCTGGCTGGAGCGGATGGCCGTCTCCCACGCCAGGCGCATCTCCTCCCGGTCCACCGGGTGCACGAACTCCAGGAACGTGGTCAACGACAGCGGCTGCTCCTCGTGGATGCCCGTGTAGTCGCGCCCCGCCCTGTTGGCATACGTGAACGAGCCGTCCGCCCGCGCCGCCCACATGACCTCCGGCAACGACTCCGTGAGCCGCCGGTAGCGCAGCTCACCCTGCCGCTCCACCGCCTCGCGCTCGCGCTGCCGCAACAGCGCCGCCTGCCGCTGGATTTGTTGTTCCTTGAGGAACAAATCCACGAAGACGCTGACCTTCGAGCGGAGGATTTCCGGGTCGAAGGGCTTGAGCAGGTAGTCCACCGCGCCGTGCGCGTAGCCCTTGAAGATGTGGGCCGCGTCGCGGCTGAGCGCGGTGAGGAAGATGATGGGAATGGTGCGCGTGCGCTCACGCTGCTTGATGAGCGTGGCCGTCTGGAAACCGTCCAGGCCCGGCATCTGCACGTCCATCAGGATGACGGCGAAGTCGCGCTGCAAGAGGAACTTCAGCGCCTCCTCGCCGCTGGTCGCTTTGACAAGCTCCTGCCCCAACGGCTCGAGGATGGCCTCCAGCGCCAGCAGGTTGGACGGGTGGTCGTCCACCATCAAGATGCTCGCCCGGGGACGGCTTCCGCCGTCCTGGGGGCGTTCGGAGATGTGTTCGCTAGGCATCATTGAAATAGGAGCAAGGTATGCCCCACCGTTCACTGGCGGGACAGGCTAGGCGCGACCTCCGCTGTCCCCAAGCCTGGCGGTAACGAGTCGTGCGCTAGCCATCATTCGACCTCTCAAGCCGACACCCAGAGACGGATGAGCTCCAGGAGCTTGTCCGTATCCACCGGCTTTGGCAGGTAATCACTGGCCCCCGCGGCCATGCACTTCTCCCGGTCATCCTTCAGGGCCTTCGCGGTGACGGCGATGATGGGCAGGCTGGCGTACTTCACGTCCTTGCGGATGGCCCGCATGGTCTCGTACCCGTCCATCTCCGGCATCATCACGTCCATCAGGACGATATCCACGTCGCGGTGCTGCTCCAGCGTCTCGATGGCCGCCCGCCCGTTCTCCGCGAAGACCACCTGCAGGCCGTGGTTCTCCAGCACGCTGGTGAGGGCGAAGATGTTGCGCATGTCGTCGTCGACGACGAGCACCTTCTTTCCCGTCAGCTCCGTCTCCTGCTCGCTGCGCTGCGCCAGGGCCGCCCGCGCGCGCGCCGGCAGGTTCTGGTCCAGCCGGTGCAAGAACAGCGCGGTGTCGCTGAGCAACTGTTCGGGACTCTTCGTTCCGCTCTTGAGGATGACGCTGCCGGTGTAGCGGCGCAGGCGCGCGTCGTCCTTCGGCGTCAGCTCCTTGCCCGTGTAGATGACGATGGGCAAATCCCTGAAGCGCTGCTGCGTCTTCACCTCCTCCACCAGCTTGATGCCGTCCATGTCCGGCAGGAGCAGGTCGATGACGAGGCAGTCGTACTCACCCTCCTCCAGCTTCTGGAGGACCTCCTGGCCCGTGGCCACCGCCGTGACGACGACGTCGCCGCCCTCGGCGAGCAGGCTGACCAGGCTGTTGCGCTGGACGTCGTCGTCCTCCACCAGCAGCAGGCGGCGCTCCTTGCGCTCCAGGAACTTCGCCAGTTGGTTGAACACCCGCTCCAGGCCCTCCTTGCTGACGGGCTTGGTGAGGTAGCCGAACGCGCCCTGGGCGTTGCCCAGGTGCTTGTCCATGACACTGATGATGTGCACCGGGATGTGGCGCGTGCGCGGGTTGCGCTTGAGCCTGTCGAGCACGCTCCAGCCGTCCACCACGGGCAACTGGATGTCGAGCGTCACCGCGTGCGGCTGGAACTCGTTGGCCATGGACAGGCCGGTGTCACCGCGCGTGGCGACCAGGGCCTTGAAGCCCTTCTCCCGCGCCAGCTGCACCATGATGCGGGCGAACTTCAGGTCGTCCTCGATGATGAGCAGGACGCGGTCACCCTCGCGGATGTGGTCCCGGTCGTCCTCCACCGCCAGCGGCGGCAAGAGCGAGTCCACCTGGGGAGGCGGCAGCGCCGCGTCCAGCACATGGGCGCTCTCCGCGGCCGTCAGCGGCGCCGGCGCGGGGGGCGGGGTCAACGGAAGCAGGGCCTCCGGTGACAGCGGGGACACGCGAGTCAGGGGCTCGAGCGGCGCCGGCATCACCGGCATGCCGTCGTCCTCCGGGCCCACGTACTCGGGCGGCAGGTACAGCGTGAAGGTGCTGCCCTTGCGCGGCTCGCTCTGGACGTGGATTTCGCCGCCCAGCAGCTTGGCGATTTCGCGGCTGATGGACAGGCCCAGGCCGGTGCCGCCGTACTTGCGCGCGGTGGAGCCGTCCGCCTGCTGGAACGCCTCGAAGATGAGGCGCTGCTTGTCCTTGGCGATGCCGATGCCCGTGTCCGTCACCACGAAGGCGAGCACGAAGCGCGAGCGCTTGAGCACCTCGTGGTCCAGGCGCGTGCCCGGCTCGGCCAGCTTCACCGTCATCTTCACGTTGCCTTCGTCGGTGAACTTGAAGGCGTTGGAGAGCAGGTTCTTGAGCACCTGCTGCAGCCGCTGCGGGTCGGTGCGGATGTGGCGGGGGGCGCCCTGCGCCACCTCCACGGTGAAGGCCAGGTTCTTCTGGTCCGCGACGGGGCGGAAGCTCCGGTCGATGAACTGGTTGAGCTCCGACAGGACGATGTCCCTGGGCTCCACCTGCATCTTCCCGGCCTCCACCTTGGACAGGTCGAGGATTTCGTTGATGAGGCTGAGCAAATCACCACCGGAGGCGTAGATGGTGTTCGCGTACTCCACCTGCTTGGTGCTGAGGTTGCCGTCCTTGTTGTCCGACAGCAGCTTGGCCAGGATGAGCAGGCTGTTGAGCGGCGTGCGCAGCTCGTGGCTCATGTTGGCCAGGAACTCGCTCTTGTACTTGGAGATGACGGTGAGCTGCTCGGCCTTCTCCTCCAGGCTGACGCGGGCGCGCTCGACCTCGTTGTTCTTCTCCTCGACGCGGCGGTTCTGCTCCTCGAGCAGCTTCGCCTTGTCCTCCA
Source organism: Myxococcus sp. AM011 (assembly GCF_013372595.1). Taxonomy (NCBI): domain Bacteria; kingdom Pseudomonadati; phylum Myxococcota; class Myxococcia; order Myxococcales; family Myxococcaceae; genus Myxococcus; species Myxococcus sp. AM011. The sequence continues at coordinate 10,160 of NZ_JABXEM010000226.1, read as the reverse complement.
GCTCGCTGTTGCTGCGCTTGAGCGCGTCCTGCTGCTGCGTCAACTCGCGCGACTGGCTCTGAAGCTCCTGAGTCAGGCCCTGCGACTGCTGCAGGAGCTGCTCGGTGCGCATGTTCGCCATGATCATGTTCAGGACCACGCCGATGCTCTCGGTGAGCTGGTCCAGGAAGATTTGATGGATGGCGCTGAAGGTGTGGAACGAGGCCAGCTCGATGACGGCCTTCACCTCACCCTCGAACAGCACGGGCAGGACGATGATGTTGAGGGGGGCGGACTCGCCCAGGCCGGAGGAGATGGTGATGTAGTCCGGCGGCACGTGGGTGAGCAGAATCGTCTTCCGCTCCAGGGCCGTCTGCCCGACGAGTCCCTCGCCCAGCCGGAACCGGTTGGCGATGTGCTTGCGCTCCCGGTACGCGTAGGTGCTCGTCAGCTTGAGCACCGGCGTGCCGGAGTCGGTGTCCATCAGGAAGAAGGCGCCGTGGTGGGCGGAGACCAGCGGCGTCAGCTCGCTCATGATGAGGCGGCTGACGGCGTCCAGGCTCTTCTGGCCCTGCATCATGCCGCTGAACTTCGCCAGGTTCGTCTTGAGCCAGTCCTGCTCCTGGTTCTTCTGCGTGGTCTCACGCAGGTTGACGATCATCTGGTTGATGTTGTCCTTCAGCGCGGCGACCTCGCCCTCGGCGACGACGGTGATGCTCCGGGTGAGGTCACCCTTCGTCACCGCGGTGGCCACGTCGGAGATGGCGCGCAGCTGGCTCGTCAGCGTGCCGGCGAGCTGGTTCACGTTGTCGGTGAGCTGCCGCCACGTGCCGCGCGCACCGGGCACGCGGGCCTGACCGCCCAGCTTTCCTTCGATACCGACTTCGCGGGCCACCGTGGACACCTGCTCGGCGAACGTGCCCAGCGTGTCCGTCATGTTGTTGATGGTGTCCGCGAGCGCGGCGACCTCGCCCTTCGCGTCGACGATGAGCTTCTGGGTGAGGTCTCCGTTGGCGACCGCCGTCACCACGCGAACGATTCCGCGCACCTGGGTGGTGAGGTTGGAGGCCATGAAGTTCACGTTGTCCGTGAGGTCCTTCCACGTGCCGGCCACACCGGGCACGCGGGCCTGTCCACCCAGCTTCCCCTCGACACCGACTTCGCGGGCCACCGTGGACACCTGCTCGGCGAACGTGCCCAGCGTGTCCGTCATGTTGTTGATGGTCTCCGCGAGCGCGGCCACTTCGCCCTTCGCGTCCACCACCAGCTTCTGCTTGAGGTCGCCGTTGGCGACGGCCGTCACGACCTTGACGATGCCGCGCACCTGAGTCGTCAGGTTGCGGGCCATGAAGTTCACGTTGTCCGTCAGGTCCTTCCAGACGCCGGACACCCCGCGCACCTCCGCCTGTCCACCCAGCTTGCCTTCCGTGCCGACCTCGCGAGCGACGCGCGTCACCTCCGAGGCGAACGAGTTGAGCTGGTCCACCATGATGTTGATGGTGTCCTTCAGCTCCAGAATCTCGCCCTTCGCGTCCACGGTGATTTTCTTGGAGAGGTCACCGTTGGCGACCGCCGTCGTCACCAGCGCGATGTTTCGCACCTGCGCGGTAAGGTTGGAGGCCATGCTGTTCACGTTGTCGGTGAGGTCCTTCCACGTGCCGGCGACGCCGGGCACCGCGGCTTGCCCCCCCAGCTTGCCGTCCGTTCCCACTTCCTTGGCGACGCGAGTCACTTCGGCGGCGAACGCGCGGAGCTGGTCCACCATCGTGTTGATGGTGCTCTTGAGCTCCAGGATTTCGCCCCGCGCCTCGACGGAGATTTTCTGCGACAGGTCGCCGTTCGCGACGGCCGTCGTGACCTTGGCGATGTTTCGCACCTGGTCCGTCAGGTTGCCGGCGAGGACGTTCACGTTGTCGGTGAGCTCCTTCCAGACGCCCGCGACCCCGGGCACCGCGGCCTGACCGCCCAGCTTGCCCTCGGTGCCGACCTCCTTGGCGACGCGAGTCACTTCCGACGCGAAGCCTCGGAGCTGGTCCACCATCGTGTTGATGGTGTTCTTGAGCTCCAGCACCTCGCCCTTCACGGAGACGGTGATTTTCTGCGACAAGTCGCCATTCGCGACGGCCGTCGTCACCTTGGCGATGTTTCGCACCTGGTCCGTCAGGTTGCCGGCGAGGACATTCACATTGTCGGTGAGGTCCTTCCAGACGCCGGACACGCCCTTCACGTCGGCCTGACCACCCAGTTTGCCCTCGGTGCCGACTTCCTTGGCGACGCGAGTCACTTCGGCGGCGAACGCGCGGAGCTGGTCCACCATCGTGTTGATGGTGCTCTTGAGCTCCAGCACCTCGCCCTTGGCGTCGACGGTGATTTTCTTCGACAGGTCGCCATTCGCGACGGCCGTCGTCACCTCGGCGATGTTTCGCACCTGGGCCGTGAGGTTGTTGGCCAGCAGGTTCACGTTGTTGGTGAGGTCCTTCCACGTGCCCGCGACGCCCGGCACCTCCGCCTGCGCGCCCAGCTTGCCTTCCACGCCCACCGTGCGGGCGACGTCCGTCACCTGCTGGGCGAAGATGGACAGCGTCTGCGTCATCGCGTTGATGGTCTCCGCGAGGGCGGCGATTTCGCCCTTCGCGTCCATGATGAGCTTCTGGGTGAGGTCTCCGTTGGCGACCGCCGTCACCACGCGGACGATGCCGCGCACCTGGCTGGTGAGGTTGGAGGCCATGAAGTTCACGTTGTCCGTGAGGTCCTTCCAGACGCCGGACACCCCGCGCACTTCGGCTTGCCCTCCCAGCTTCCCCTCGGTGCCGACTTCCTTGGCGACGCGAGTCACTTCCGATGCGAAGCCTCGGAGCTGGTCCACCATCGTGTTGATGGTGCTCTTGAGCTCCAGCACCTCGCCCTTGGCGTCGACCGTAATCTTCTTGGACAGGTCACCATTCGCGACGGCCGTGGTGACTTCGGCGATGTTGCGGACCTGGTCGGTGAGGTTGTTCGCGAGCAGGTTCACGTTGTTGGTGAGGTCCTTCCACGTGCCCGCGACGCCCGGCACCACGGCCTGGGCGCCCAGCTTGCCTTCCACGCCCACCGTGCGAGCGACGTCCGTCACCTGCTGCGCGAAGATGGACAGCGTCTGAGTCATCGCGTTGATGGTGTCGGCCAGCTCGGCGACCTCGCCCTTGGCCTCCATCTTCAGCCGCTGCGTCAAATCTCCGTTGGCGACCGCCGTCACCACCTTGGCGATGCCTCGCACCTGGGTGGTGAGGTTGACGGCCATCACGTTCACGTTGTCCGTGAGGTCCTTCCACGTACCGGAGACGCCCTTCACCTCGGCCTGGCCACCCAGCTTGCCGTGCGTGCCGACCTCGCGCGCGACGCGCGTCACCTCCGACGCGAACGAGTTGAGCTGGTCCACCATCGTGTTGATGGTGTTCTTCAGCTCCAGAATCTCGCCGCGAGCGTCGACGGTGATTTTCTTCGACAGGTCACCATTCGCCACCGACGTCGTCACCAGGGCGATGTTGCGCACCTGGGTGGTGAGGTTGGAGGCCATGCTGTTGACGTTGTCGGTGAGGTCCTTCCACACGCCGGCGACGCCCTTCACGTCGGCCTGACCGCCCAGCTTGCCGTCGGTGCCCACCTCGCGCGCGACGCGCGTCACTTCGGAGGCGAAGGCGCGGAGCTGGTCCACCATCGTGTTGATGGTGTCCTTCAGCTCCATCACCTCGCCCTTCACGTCCACCGTGATTTTCTTGGACAGGTCGCCCTTGGCGACGGCCGTCGTCACGTCGGCGATGTTTCGCACCTGGGCCGTGAGGTTGTTGGCCATCAGGTTGACGTTGTCGGTGAGGTCCTTCCACGTGCCGGCGGCGCCGGGCACCTGGGCCTGGGCGCCCAGCTTGCCCTCGACACCCACCGTGCGCGCCACGCTCGTCACCTGCTGGGCGAAGACGTTGAGCGTGTCCGTCATGTTGTTGAGCGTCGCGCCCAGCGCGGCGATTTCGCCCTGTGACGGCACCATCAGCTTCTGGGTGAGGTCGCCGTTGGCGACGGCCGTCACCACCTTCACGATGCCGCGCACCTGGGTGGTCAGGTTGGACGCCATGAAGTTCACGTTGTCGGTGAGGTCCTTCCACGTGCCGGAGACTCCGGGCACCGCGGCCTGACCGCCCAGCTTTCCTTCCGTACCCACTTCACGCGCGACGCGCGTCACTTCGGAGGCGAAGCCGTTGAGCTGGTCCACCATGGTGTTGATGGTGCTCTTGAGTTCGAGCACCTCGCCGCGCGCATCCACCGTGATTTTCTTGGACAGGTCGCCGTTGGCGACGGCGGTGGACACCTCGGCGATGTTTCGCACCTGGGCCGTGAGGTTGTTGGCCATCAGGTTCACGTTGTCCGTGAGGTCCTTCCAGACGCCGGACACGCCCTTCACCTCGGCCTGACCGCCCAGCTTGCCGTCGCTGCCGACCTCGCGCGCGACGCGCGTCACCTCGGCGGCGAACGAGTTGAGCTGATCCAACATCGCGTTCACGGTGGTTCCGATGCGCAGGAACTCGCCCTTCACCGGCTGGCCGTCGATTTCGAGGGCCATCTTCTGCGTCAGGTCGCCTTCGGCCACGGCCACCAGCACGCGCGCGACTTCCGTCGTCGGCTGCACCAGGTCGCCGATGAGCGCGTTGATGGAGTTCATCCCCGTCGCCCAGTCGCCGCGCACGTCGCCCAGCGAGACGCGCTCGCCCATGCGGCCCTCGCGGCCGACGACGCGAGACACGCGCACCATCTCGTGAGTCATGGAGGAGTTGAGCGTCACCACCGCGTTGAAGACGCGGGAGATGTCATCCATCACCGGCAGGCTGGAGAAGTCCGGCAGGCGCACGGAGAAGTCTCCGCCCTGCACCGCTCGCAGCGCGGCCAGCAGCGTCTGCATCGGGTCATCGCCTCGGATGCGCCCGCCGCCGCCGGGGGTCCTGGCGCCGCCCCCCCGGCCGCGCGAGGCCTCGGCTGCCTGCCTGCTCGCGGTGTCACCAGGGCGCGCTTCGCTCGCTCGGGTACGCGGGGTTTCCACGCGATTGGCGGCGAGGCTTTCGCCGGAGCGCTGCGGGCTGGAAGCCGCTTCGCTTCGAGGCTTGCGCGTCGAGGCGCGCTTCTTGCCGTTGGCGGAGCTGGAAACCTTGGTGTCGTCCACGAGGAGAACCCTTCTGATCGGGATGAACGCCGTGAGCTGTGTTTCACGACGGACGGGCCGGGGCTCGAATCTCCTGTGAGTTCGCGGGCTTGTCGATTCAAAGCCCACCCCGGCGGGGCAATTTGTCGGCTACTGGACTTCACGGAATGACATTCCGGACGCCCCGTGTGGAAACCACGGGACCCGGAGCCTTTGTGCAACATGTCAGGGCGGCGGCGCCGTGCAGGGAAAACCGTCACAGCCCTGCACATAGAGCGGCCGACCGGAGAGTCGGCGAGCAGGGGCCAGACTCCGATACTCCGGCGCCTTCTCCTGAACGCCCGTGCGGACGTCGACCGTGAAGGACGGCGCCCCGGACGGTGCACAGCCGATCAGCAATCGGTCGGGTGCGTCCAGCCACCACACGGTCTCCACCGCGCAGGGGGAGGCCAGTTCGATGGGGGTGAGGGTGCGAGCGTCGAAGACCCGGAGCACGCCCTCGGAGAGCACGGCGGCCAGGATGCCGCCCGCGCCTACGGAGAGCCGGCTTGCGCTTCCAGAGACGAGCGTCTGCGCGAGCACCGTGCCGCCGGGGGACACGGAGACGAGCTGTCCGGAGTCATCCAGCGCCAGCATGCCGTGGGAGTGGCCGGCGAGGGCCACGGGCGCGAAGTCGCCCATGGGGCGAAGGGTCGCGCCGTCCTCGCGCAGCAGGCGGCCTCCAACGGAGAGCCACAGTCGGTTGTCCCCGTCGAAGGCGAGCGCGAGGGTGCCGGTGAGGTCCCTGCGGCTGACGGAGTCACCGGGGCCGCAGACGGCGACGGAGTGGGGGCCGTAGACGGCGGCTCGCGAGGCATCCGGGGAGACGGCCCAGCCCAGCCGGCCTTCCGGGTGGGCCTGGGAGAGACAGTGGTTGAGGGCGCCGAAGTTCGGGTCCGTCGTCGGAGAGGACACGAGGTACGGCAGGCTGGTGCTGGCGACGTAGAGCAGGAGGCCCAGCGAGACGGCGGTGGCGAGGGTGAGGGGCCAGGGCCGGAGGCTGCGCGCGCGGGTGTTCCTGGCGGACGCGCGTGCGCCCTTCCTCCCCGTGGTCACCGCGCTCTCGCGTCCACTCAAGGTGAGTCCTCGTGACAGTGCTGCCCCGGCCCTCGTCCTCACACGCATAGCGCCTGGCCCGCTTCCGAGCCACCCACCCCGAGGGTGTTCGCAGCACAGCATGGATTGAGAGCGTGTGGCCACGGGTTGGCCTGGAGGCTGCACTGCGCCGGGGCCCATGCGATGGAAGCATGGCTTGCGATGGGGGATGTGGCTGCTGGGGCTCATGCTTGTCGCGCCCCTGGCCGCATTGGAGGGGCTCTACCGCCACACCCTCTCGCGGGTACCCACCCTTCCCTCCAAGTCCGAACGACTGTCCCTTCCCGAGGAGCGCCTCCGGCTCCGCTGGTGGATGAGCCTGGAGCAACCCCAAGTGACTTACGTCCAGCCCGTGTGGTCCTGGACCGCGGCTGTCTATTTCCTGAAGGTGTTCATGAACACCTCGGATCATCGAGACGACTCACCCATGGGCCTCTCGCTCGCGGACCAGGTGGCGCGCCAGTGGAGCTCCGAGATGGAGCAGCAGGGCGCTCCCCATCTTCGTGGACCGGAGCGCCTGGCGCTGACGGTATGGCTCACGCGCCACTGGAGCGCGGAAGACCTGGTGATGCACGAACTCCAGCACCGCTCACTCTTCCAGCAGTACGACAGCGTCTTCGACGCGGCCAGGAGCGTCTTCGGTAAAGAGTGGGCGGAACTCGACCTCGCGAGCATCGCGCTGCTCAAGGCGTTCATCAACGCGCCCTCGCGTTGCAACCCCTGGTGCGCCCCGGAGCGCAACCTTCGGAAAAGGAACTCGCTCCTGCGTGCGGCTCACGCGAACACAGACATCACCGTGGGGGAGTTGGAGGAAGCCCTCCGGGCCCGGCCTCTCCTCGCGCCACGCCCCAAGCAGTGGGCCTCCTGCGAAAACTCTCGATTGGGCGACACCTGGGATTCCGGTGCCGCACCTTGACGCGGTCGCGCCTTCAATCGACGGACACCGTCCAACCAACTCCCTCCCTGCTCGCAGGTACGCAGTACGAACAAGCAGCACGGATGAGAAACGCGAGCATGCGAGCTTCCGCGAGGCTCGCTTGTCGCCAGGGCCCTCAGCCTCAACCTTGAGCACGAGGAAAGGACCCCACCATGCGACGAGCGCTCTTCTCAGCGGCACTGACGTTCAGCTTCTTGATGACTCCCGTTGCCCTCGCGCAGACAGCGGGCAGTGGTTCGAGCGGTGGGACGTCCGCCCAAGGGACGGCCCCGCTGCCCGAGAATCAGCAAGGCAGAGGTGTCTCGGGCGATGCCGACATGCGGCCCCCGGGCACGTATGAGGCAGGGGACTACTCGCCCGTCCCACAGGGCGACACGGGCGCCGAAGACAATCTCGGGACGCCGAACACGGATTACTCGGGCACCGGCGGCTCCGGCGCCGATCCACGCTACACCCCACCCGCGGCCGGAACCTCGTTCGTGCCCGACAGCTCGGACATCAGCGGCACACCGGGCACCGGCGGCTCTGGCTCAAACGACACGAGCACGACGCAGACTCCCGCCACGGACAACAGCTCCGACGTCAGCGGCACTCAGGGCACCGGTGGCTCCGGCAACACGAACAACACTCCCACCCAGAACCAGGGCTCGGGCAGCAACGTCCCCAGCGGCAGGGCGCCCTCCACGCCGCAGGGCACCGAACCCACCGACTCGGCAGGTGACGCGCATGGTGGCAGCGCGGAGGCCGCCTCCTCGGGAAAGGACCTGAGTCCTCGGCAACTGACTCGTGAAGTCGCGATGCTTCGCTCCGATGTCCTGCGACTCCAGCGACAGGTCAACGCCTTGCGCGGCGGACATCCGGATCAGCAAGCAGAGGGCACGGGCGGCTCAGGCCAGGCTGCCTCGGGCCAGAGCGCATCCTCGGCGCCCGCAAGGGACACGGGGGCGAACCCCGAGAAGACCGTGGTCGCCACCGTCGTCATGAGCGGGCAGGTGGCCTCGACCTCCAAGGGACGCGTCGTGGTCCGAGACTCGGAGACCGGTGACCTCTACAACCTGCGCGTGGGACAGAACACCCAGGTGGTCCGCGACGGCCAGCGCATCTCCCTCGACAGCCTGCCCCAGGGCACCGCCGTCCAGGCCGCGTTCAGCCTCATCGCCGACGGCAGCACCGATGCGACCCGAATCCAGGTCGCTCCGAGCCCGAGCCCACGCCCCAGTCCGCGCCCGCGCTGAGCCGTCACTGCTCTCGCGCGAACCGCTCGATGCGCTCCATCGCCAGCTCCATCTTGTGGCGCGCGGAGCTGTTCGCCGAGTGCACCCGGACTCGAGGAGGAACGAAGCCTCGCGTGGCCACCGCCTCCTCGAGCCACAGCAGCACGTCGTAGCCCGTGCCGTGCTCATCGTCCCCGAGGTCATGGTCGAGGCTGAGCTCGACGACCTGCCCACCTTCGAGCAACGCGATGGCCTCCTCCGGCCACCGCACCGCCACCCAACCCTCGGGCGTGGGGCGCTCGTCGTCCAGATAGACCTTCATCGACGTGCCCGCTCCACCGTGGACCTCAGCGCTCCTCGTCCTTCGCCTTGCTCTCCGTGAGCTTTCGCATCTTCGCGGCGAAGGGGCTCTCCCCTTCCACGCGATTGGGCCCGCCCGCCAGGCGATGACGCCGGGTCATCGCCAGTGGACCTTCCGCTGGACCCTCGAGCGCTTCCTTCTCGTAGCGGTCCTGCCCTCCGAGCGCGCGCCCCACGGGACGGGCAGAGGCAACGCGACGATTGGTATCCACGGGCATGACGGGACCTCCAGCGGTGGCGACGCTCCCGTTCTACCCCACCCGCGCGCTGCTCGCAGCCCCCCACGTCTCCTCCGGGGCCTCCAGCGCCGCGCCCACGTGCCGCAGCACCTTCGCCACCACCTCCACGTCGAGCGCCCGCGCATCCCACGTGCACGTCAGCGTCATCATCCGTCCTGGCACCAGCTCGCCCGCCTCCACCACCGGCACGGCCCGCACCGCACCCGGCGCGAGAATCAACGGCACCCGCGTGTACGGCACCGTCGCCACGAAGCCTCGCTCCAACCCGAGCGAGCCCAGGCTCGTCACCACCACCGAACCGAACGGGTCCCTGGGCATCCCCAGCCAGCGCAGGTCGATGTTCAAGGTGAACCAGACGAAGGACAGGAGCCGCAGCGCCAGCCCCATGAACATCCCGGGGATGCGATACGAACGCCGCTTGCCCCGCTCGATGACCGCGTCCTTGCGCGAGCGCACCTGGGCCACGACGGCCTCCATCGCCCGAGCGAACTCGCCCAGCGACAACGTGTCCGCGCGAGGCACCGTGGCCGTCGTCAGGTCCACCCGGCCTGATTCCTCGGGCTGCACCACGAGCACGCACACGCCCACGTCCACGCGCAGCGCGGGCACGCCCCAGCGCAGGAGCACGTTGGCCTCGGGATGCAGGCGCAGCGCATCCGCGGAGGCCTTGGCCACCAGGTGCGTCACCGTGAGCCGCTGTCCGGTGCGAGCCCGCCACGCCTCCAGGAACGCGACGGCCTTCTCCATGCGCACTTCCAGGGACGCATAGGCGCTCGCGTCACTCGGCGAGCGCCAGGCCCCCATGGCGAGCTTGCGGAAGGCACCCGGCGGAGGTGCCGGCTTCAGGTCGAGTTCCACGGCGGGTGTCGGGCTTCGCACGGAGCCCGGTCGCCTGCAACCCTGCGCCGCGCACCCCACCCTGTTAGACAGGGGGTCACCGCTGGAAGCCCCCTCTCACCGAGGCACCCGACATGACGCCCCTTGCCCTGGCCCTGTCCCTCGCCCTCCTCGTCGGTGGACTGATTCTCTTCGAGTACCTGGCGCGCGAGGACCTGGGCCTCGACCTGCTCTTCTTCGAACGGACAGTGCTCAGGATGGCGCCGGACCTGCCAGGCCGTCCGTCTCCCCTG
>NZ_JABXEM010000225.1:0-20179 GCF_013372595.1 Myxococcus sp. AM011 | reverse complement strand
GGTCCGCTGGGGTGCAGGGTTCGCCGGCTGCCCGGTGTGCGGGGCGACGTTGTTGTTGGGGGGGCGGTAGCTGGGCGACGTGGGAGGATTGCTCAATTTGGGAATTCGGCTGGGCATGGGACTCTCTCGGACGGAAATGGGGGGACGCAGACTCCGGACGCCTGCACGAAAGGAATTGTCGTCCGGCCGCGCTCCGCGTCCTCATGCCCCGAGGTCCAGGGGGGCCGATGTTCGTGCGACAGTGTCTTGCTCCAGGGGATGGGGCCTTCACGCTTCGTTGGTCGCCTCGTGGGCCTGGCCCCTCAGCGCGTAGGGCGTTCCCCCCATGCAATCCAGGTCCCTGGCCACCCCATGACGACTTCAATCCTTCGAACCTGCCTCACCGGTGCCTCCGTGTGCCTGGTTCTTTCCGCCTGTGCCACGAGCCCGCAGCGCCCGGTGCCCTATCAAGTCGCCTTGGCGAACGACGGGTAGTACACGCCCGTCAGCCGCTCCGAGGCCTCCCAGAGCGCACGTGCCGTCACCTCATCGCGAGCGCGCTTGGGGAACTTCGAGGGTGCCGGAGGCCCGACCAGGCCGAAGCGAGCACCAGGGTGGAAGTAGTCGCCCCCCTTCACGTCCGGCATGGTCGCCGCGTAGAGCGAGGGCAAGGCGCCCCCTGCCGCCGACTGTCCGAAGAGCCGCGTGAGGCGCGCGACGAAGTCCTGCTTCTGGAGCCCCGTGGCGCTCGCGCCCGGCTCGGCCGCCGTGCTGATGAGCCCCGTCGCGCCCGCGCGCCGGTCCAGCTCCAGCATGAACAACAGGTTGGCGAGCTTGGAGTTCCCATACGTCCCCATGGGCGAGTAGTGCTTCTCGCTCTGGAGGTTCGTCAGGTCGAACTTCCCCCAGTACGCCGCGGTGCTGCTCACCGTGACGACGCGGGGCGCGCGGCTGGCGGCCAGCGCTGGCATCAACAGCCCCGTCAGCGCGAAGTGGCCCAGGTGGTTGGTTCCGAACTGGAGCTCGAAGCCATCCGCCGTCGCCTGCCGCTTCGGCACGGCCATCAACCCCGCGTTGTTCACCAGCAGATCGAGCGTCGGCATGGCCGTCCGCGCCCGCTCGGCGAACGCGCGGACGGAGGAGAGGCTCGCCAGGTCCAACTTCTCCAGCGAAAAGCTCGCCTCGGGCGCCTCGGCGCGCAGCCGCTCCAGCGCGGCCTGCCCCTTCTGGACGTCCCGGCAGGCGACCATGACCTCGACCCCCGCCCGCCCCAGCTCCAGGGCGGTGAAGTACCCGATGCCGCTGTTCGCCCCCGTGACGATGGCCGTCTTGCCCTCCAGCCGGGGGATGTCCCGAGTGCTCCAGTTCTTCTTCATGGCTCCACCTCGTAGAAAGTAAACGATGGTTTACTTGCCAAGGTTGTGGGCCGGGGTATTTTTTGTCAACACTCGTTTACTTCGTGCCCATGACCGACAGACGCCGATCCACCACCAGGTCCCCGGCCCGCCGCCCCAAGGCCGCGGGGAGGCAGCGCGACGCGGAGCAGACGCGGGCGGACCTGTTGCGAGCGGGGCGGATGGCCTTCGCGACGCGGGGCTATGCGCAGGCGGGCATGAGGGAGATCGCCACGGCGGCGGGTGTCACGCCCGCGCTGGTGGTCCGGTACTTCGGCTCCAAGAAGGAGCTGTTCCGGGAAGCCATCGGGCACGACGTGGGGCTGTCGGGCTTCTTCGCGGCGGATCGGAAGGACTTCGGCCGCCACGTGGTGCAGTACCTGATGAGCAAGCCCGTGCCCGAGGCGGACACGCTGGCGATGCTGCTGCTGTCGGCGGGGGACGCCGAGGTGCGTGACCTCGTGACGACGCTGCTGGAGGAGCGGCTGACGCGCCCGCTCGCCCAGTGGCTGGGACCCCCGAAGGCGGAGTCACGAGCGGCGCTGCTGCTCGCTCTCTTCTGTGGCGTGTGGACCTTCCGGAGCATGGTGCCGATGAAGCCGTTCGCCGGGACGTTGGACGCGGCCACGGCCGCGATGCTCGCGGCCATGCTCCAGGACCTCGTCGACGGCGGCTGACCGCTCGGCGCTCAGTGCCGAGGGGACCAGGTGCTCATTTGCCAACGAGCTGTCCAATGATCGCATGGACGCTCTGCTGATCCTCGGCGCTCAAGGAGTAGATAGCGGCATCCAACTCATCGATTGCCACGCGATAGGATTGAAAGTCTCCGGTGTCGTTCGCCTTCTGGGCCTTGTCGATGGCGAGATGGATTTGCCCCACCTGAGGCTTGTCGGCAAGTGTCACGTCAATGGCGAGCATGAATGCTTCGCTTTGTGCCGTCACGAGGTCCAACGTTTGTGACTGGGACAGTTGCTGACCCGAGCCGCCCGACGACTTGCAGATCGGGGTCCCAAAAAGGAGATTGCACCTGCAGCTGCAGTTTGGACCGTTCGCGGAGCAGCTGCCCGCAATGCAAGTGATGGAACATGAGGTTTGACTCAGCGCTTGGGTGGGAGCCAATGCCCCCAGGAGCATTGCAAGCGTCGGAAGGACTGCGATCATCAAGCGGCGGTCGTGCATGAGGAACCTCTCGGGTCGTAGGGGTTGACTGCTCGATAGAAGGGCCGCACGCTCAATCACCTACAGTCCTTCGCTACAGAGCTGGCAGTGGGGTGCGCCCTCTGACCAGACCTATCACGTGTTCATCGAATCCGTGTCAGGTGCCCTTCAAACGAGAAGCTTCTCTCCGCGGGCGGTCGCGATGGAAGCTGCCTTCGTGCGGCAGATACCCTCCTCAACCCGTCCGACGAAGGCAGTGTCGGATGTGCCCCACCTGATTGTGGAGACACCAGATGGGGAGTCATCAGGCTGCTTGCGGTTGCACGAGTTCCCGCCGGGCCTGACTGGGTGTCGGGTGGGCCGGGTGGCCCACGGTAGCGCGGCGGGTGTCGTCCTCGGGATGGAGCGTGGCTCAGTACATCTTCAGGTCATACCCCGCGGTGGGACGCCAGTCGGAGCCCGCGGGGATGTTGCGCACGTCCGTGACCTTCACCGCATAGACGCCAGGCGTCACGTTGACGGCCGTCCGGTACGTCCTACAGGTGGGCGTGAGGTCCGAGCAGACCAGCGTGCTGGTGCTGGTGAGGAGCGCGCCCAGGGTGCGGGTGGGGTAATCGTACGCATAGACATCCAGGCGCAGACTGACGTCGTAGCGCAGGTTGTAGGCCTCCACGGTCATCAACTGGTTGATGTTCGTGGCTCCAAGCACCCAGTCCACATCCCCCGCACGGTGGGACGTGTGCCCGAGCTGAGGGTTTCCCAGGTACGAAGAGGCCGTGGTGTGGGAGTTGTCGTTCTCGTACGAGTCCGGAGGCGCGAGCAGGCAGTTGGGAGGCGGGCTGAACCCGCCACTGACGCAGACGTTGCCCGTGCAGTTGCAGCCGGTGGTGCAGTCGGCCCCGGTGGTGCAGGCCCGCACGGGTGCGGCATCGCAGTGGCTCTGGGGCGGAAGCGGGTTGAACCCTCCCGGGACGCAGACGCCATCGGTGCACCTGCAGTTGGTCCGGCAATCGAGTGTGCCGACACAGGCCCGCAGCTCCGCTTCCTGCTCCGACAGGATCTCCGACTCGCTCGTGGACTGGGGTGCCTCCTCCACGTTTCCACAGGCCACGACCAACAACGCCATGACAGCAATGCCGCAACGAAAGACGTTCACGGTACTCTCCTTGGAAGAGACTCCTCAATGGCACGACACCCGCCAAGGGTGGGAGTCTTTTTTTGACTCGCGGCGAGCACGGCCTCAACCAGTCGAAGGCGACCACGAGTCCCGGGCCCTCGCATTGACTCTGGTGGCATTGATGTGGTGAAGGATGGGCCATGTCTTTGAACGCCTACGACCTATCTGCTGGCCTGTTCATCCGCGGACTGGCCAACTTGAAAACGCAGTTGGCGAAGGCCGAAGCCCATGTCGCCGCCAGTGGCAGCGGTGAAGCGGCGTTGCTGGACGCGCGACTCGCCGCGGAAGGGCTCATGCACGGCGTTGCGAGTCACGCGCCAGCTGACCTGCACATGTACACGCTCGCCGCTCAAGTCCACTGGGCCGCGGAGGGAGCCAGGTTGGCCATCGCGCAGTTGCTGGGTGCGCCGCGGGTGCCGGCCGCGAACGATGCAAAGAGCTTCGCGGATCTGCACCAGCGGCTCGATGCGACGATTGCCTCTCTTCGAGAGCTCTCGCCAGGCGACCTCGAAGCCGGCCTCGAACGAGAAATCGTGATCGAGCACCGCCGTGGCTCGATGCGCTCCAGTGGCCGCCAGTTCCTGATCGCATTCGCGATCCCCCACTTCTTCTATCATGTGACCACCGCCTACGGCATCTTGCGAAACCAAGGCGTGAGACTCACCATGGGCGACTTTCTGGGCAACTGGGGGGACGCGTTGAGTTGAACTCCGCCACCCGCTCAGCGCTGAGTACACGGGCGGCGGCCTTCGTGGCGGACGAGAAGTTCCACCCAGTCGTCCGCGCTCCCGCCGCAGGCGCCGCTCGCCCGCAGCGCCTCGGTCCGGGGGTTGAAGACGTTCTCGACGGCCAGGACCTGGCCGGGAGCATTGTTGCGGTGAATCGAGTCAGCGAGGCCCGGGAGATGCCCAACCGGCTGGCGGCGGCCTTGCGGTCCCAGCCGCTCTCGCGCAGCACGGACCGCGGCTCCCGCACTTCGATTTCCGAGGCCTTGTCTTTGCTGACTGCTGATAAAGACGTGGAGCTCACTTCAGCGGAACATCGCAGGAGTTCCGGTAGGTGTAGATGGAATAGGTCGTGGCGTGCCCATACGTCCACCGGTTGTTCTCGCCGCAGAAGCACAACCACTCGCCCACGACATTGCGCATCTCCGGCTCACTGTAGAAGAGTCGCTGGTACTCTTCATTGCCGCAGGGAACCAACGCGTCCTCGCGAGAGTCGGTCTGGGAGGGCTCCTCCACTCCCACGACCTCTCCACCGCAACCCGTCATCAGTCCTGCCACGACAACCACGCTTCGAGCGAAACGCTTCAGTTGCATGAGGTCTCCGAGTCGAGCTTCAGGGTTGTGCTCGCCGCTCAAGCTAGCACATTCCGCTCGGAGGCCAGAGGGCCTCGCCCGCCTGCATCCCCAGCCTGAGCGCGACTCACGAACTCCAGTTCAGACTTCCTCGAAGTCTGCTCCCGTGACCTTGGCTCTCTCCAGGAGCCCCTTGATGTCCTCCGAGACGATGAGCGCGTCGGACCAACCCCAGATGCGAAACACCTGGAAGTGGCCGACCTTCCTGGGGTCAATCCGCATCCCGATGACGCTGCGGTAGTGGCCAAGCTTGTCCGGTTGCCCATCCTCTGGTTTCCAGGCCTGTATCTCTTGCGATGCCTTGTCATCGATGCACCGGATGAGTTTCTTGGCCACGAGAACACTGTACTCACCTGAGCCGCCTTTGACTTTCACGGGCAGGAGTTGAACTTCCAGGGAGGCATACTCCGCGAGGTGAGTTGCCATCCTCTGGTGGATCACGGGAATCCTGCCGGCGCCCGCCAGGTTGAAGTCGCGCCGACGCCCCTGCTCTCGAACCTGAAGCTTCAGGAGGTCAGGGGCCTGGACAGGCCGTCCCGAGGTGAACTCCGCCATGTCTTCCAGTTCCTTGCCCTGTCCG
Organism: Myxococcus sp. AM011; assembly: GCF_013372595.1. NCBI lineage: Bacteria > Pseudomonadati > Myxococcota > Myxococcia > Myxococcales > Myxococcaceae > Myxococcus > Myxococcus sp. AM011. The sequence continues at coordinate 14,533 of NZ_JABXEM010000225.1, read as the reverse complement.
TCCATCAGGGGGCCCAGGGACCAGTCACCGGGCCGCACCGCTTCGTTGAGCCTGAAGTATCGAGTCCGCATGGTGGATTTCCCAACGACCTCATTCGCCGAATTTTGGGGAGGCGTGGATGGACACGCCCCACGTTGATTCCGTCTCCAGGGTCCCGGTGTTGTACGCGACGATGGCGGGCAGCGTGCAGGACACGACGAAGAGGACCCCCGATGCGACCACGGCTTTGCCTCGCGTCAACCGAGGAGCCGCGGTGGGGGCAGGGGGCGTGCTGGAGGGAGCGGACGTCATGTTCCCGCCCATCCTACCAAATGGAAGAGAGGACCCAGCGGCTCATCATGCGCATCCCTCACGTCATGACGCACTCATGACGCAGCGACCGAATCTTGGGTAGGCACACGGGTGCGCCGCGCCCCTGACGCTTCCGCTCCCGCGCGCGATTGCGTAGCGTGAGGTGTCCGAGTCGGGAGGAACGCTCATGGCCAAGAAGGTCGCAGCCAAGAAGGCGCCGGTCAAAACGCAGAAGAACAAGGCCTCCGTCGCCGAATTCATCGCCACGGTCGATGACGATGCCAGGCGCGCGGACGCCAAAGCGATTGACAAGCTGCTGCGCGAGGTCACCGGCGAGAAGCCCGCGATGTGGGGGGCGTCGATCATCGGCTATGGCTCATACAAATTGACGAACACGATGGGTGAGGCGGATTGGCCGAAGATCGGCTTCAGCCCACGCAAGGGCGCGACCGTGCTCTACATCGTGCCGGACCTCCTCGCGTCCGATCCGCTGATGGATAAGCTGGGGAAGTACAAGAACGGAAAGAGCTGCCTCTACATCAACAAGCTCGCCGACGTGGACCAGAAGGTGCTGCGCGAACTGGCCGCGCGTTCGTGGACGCACATGAACGAGAAGTACGAGTAGGAACAAGCTGCCCGACGTCTCAATGGCTCAGTCGGTTGAGGTCGAGACGAACTCGACGCACGAGGCGGGCAGTCCGGAGTCGGGCCGAGGGGTGGCCAGCCTTGTCGGAAGTTGTTCGGCCGCGCAGCAGCGTTCGAGATACGCGACCACCCGCCTGCCTTCGTCGCTGTCCGCGGACACGTGTATCGGCTCGTTGGCCGGATTGATGACCGCTGGCAGGAATCCGGCGGAGATGCGCCCGGACGGCGCGATGTGAATCACCGCCGCGCCGGTCAGCCTCGAATCCGGGTGGAACGGCAGCAGGGGGTAGCCCTCCCGGGGGCGAATCATGTACTCGCCGAACTTGCGGGCCCAGGCCGCCATCTCTTCCGGCCGTCCCACGCCCAGGTAACCGTCTTTCGCGAGGCGCTCAGTCAGGTTCGGCAGGTCGAACACATAGTGTCCCAGGCCGTAGAAGATGGGCTTTCCGGAATGGAATTCGACACCGCGGAGCATGTGATGATGGTGGCCCACGACGACGTCGGCCCCGTGGTCGATGGCGAGCCGGGCCGTCCGTCGTTCATGGTCGGTCAGCGAATACGGCACGGTGGAGTCGCCCCAGTGAAAGCTGGCGACGACGATGTCTGCCTTCGCGCGTGGCTTCGGTGAGGCTGTGGATGAACGCCTTCTGGTCCTCGACCAGCGGCTCGGTGCTCACCACGGGGGCCATGCCCGGATTCCATACGTTCAGATCCACGGGCGTGTACCGGGTGTGTGCACGGAAGGGAGCCAGACCGGGGACACCCGGGCGCGCCTCATAGCCGTAGGGAAAGACGGAGCTGAAGGCCAGAAAGGCCAGCCGTGTTCCATTGCGCTCCAGATACACGGGCGCGGTGGCCTCCGCGAGATTCGCGCCCGCGCCCACCGTGGCGATGTCCAGGTCAGCCAATGTCCGGCGCATGGACAAGAGCGCGGCATGTCCCCCGTCGAGACTGTGGTTGTTGGCCAATGACATGATGTCGAAGCCCGCCTTGGCCAATGGGGCGGCGTTCGCCGCGGGCGCCGTGAGCGTCGAGCCGGCGCTGGGGGCACGATGGATGCCGTCGCTGAAGACGCCCTCTCAGTTGCCGAAGACGACGTCACCGGAGCGCAGGACGTCGCGGGCGGAGTGGAAGGCCGTCGCCGGGTCGTCGCGGTCCACGAAGACATCGCCCACGGCGAAGAGCGACAGCCCGAGTCCAGGGGGATGCGCGATGTTGTTCGAGGCCACGGTGCACTCCTACATCCTGCGCGTATGCGTTCCTCGCGCCTTCTACCAGAGGAGGGTTCCACGGATGCTCATTCGCTGTAGGACAATGCCCGGGCGTCCATGAGGCCAGGGCCCGTTCCATTCAAGTCTGTCGCAGTGGAATTTCGCGTGTTAGGGCTCCGGGGGAGCGAGCTGTGCCGGAGGGCCCCTCCGCGCGGCAGCCGCGAGGTATGTCATTGCTTCCAGGAGCTCCCTTGCCCCCCACGCCCCCGTCCGCCCTGGTGACAGGAACCGAGTACGAACGCCTGCTCTCCAGCCTCCGTCTGAAGAGTCCCTGGGCGCTCGAGGGCCACACCCCGGAGGAGGCGCGGAGGGTGCTGGATGGCGGAGCGCAGGCTGCCCGCGTGCGGGGCGCAAGGGTCGACCATGGACCGTGGCGCTCGGTGGTGGACGTCATCGCCGAGCAGTGCCGGCGGCATGCCGACCGCGTCGCGCTCTCGGAGGGTGGCTCTGAAACCACCTATGCGCGGTTGGAGGAGCGGACGTGTGCCCTGGCCGCCAGCCTGCGGGCCCGGGGCATCGGGCGCGGAGACGTGGTCGCGGTGGTGCTGGAGCGGGGCCCTGCCTTCGTCGAGCTCGCCATCGCCGTCTGGCGCGTGGGTGCGGCCTATCTGCCCCTGGCGCCGTCACATCCCCAGGTGTGGCGCGAGGACATCGTTCGCAGGGTCGGCGCGGCGCTCGTGGTGGGTTCGCCCGCCAGCGAGGTGCCGGGAGTGTCTTTCCTGGATGCTTGTGCCGACGTGGGCTCCGGCGTGACGGCCGTGGAGGACACGGCGCTGGTCCCGGAGGACCTCGCCTACATCATCTGCACGTCGGGCTCGACGGGCGAGCCCAAGCTGGTGATGACCGAGCATCGCGGCGTCGCCAACCTCCTCCATGCGCAGCGGGACTTCCTGGGCGCGTTGGGGCCGGACACGCGGGTGCTGCAGTTCTTCCACCCGTCGTTCGATGCCTCCCTGTTCGACCTGTTGATGGCGCTGCCCAACGGAGGCCGGCTGGAGACGCTGGATGCGTCGCCGCTCTCCGGTGCGCCGCTGGCCCACGTGCTGGTGGACCGGCGCATCACCCACGCGGTGTTGCCCGCGACAGTCCTTCGCACGCTGCAACCGGGCGGCTTCCACGACCTCCAGGTGGTGATGAGCACCGGGGATGTGTGCCTTCCGGAGACGGCCCGGCAGTGGGGCGCGCACCACCGCTTCGTCAACGGCTATGGCCCGACGGAGGTGACGGTGGCCAGCACGCTCCATGTGGTGCGCGCCGTGGAGGGGGAGCGCGTGCCCATTGGCCGCCCCCTCTCCAATTACCACGGGGTCATCCTCGATGAGCAACTGCGCCTCGTCCCCGACGGGGTGCCGGGTGAGCTGTGCATTGGCGGGGAGGGTGTCGGGCGCGGGTATCTGGGGCGGCCCGCCCTGACCGCCGAGCAGTTCATTCCGGATGCGTTCGGTCCGGTGCCGGGAGGGCGGCTGTACCGCAGTGGCGATTTGGGCCGGTGGTTGCCGGACGGCACACTGGAGTTCCTGGGCCGGCGCGACGACCAGGTGAAGATTCGCGGCGCACGCATCGAGCTGGGCCAGGTGGAAGCGGCCCTGGCCGCGCTGCCGGACGTGCGGGACGCGGTCGCCCTCATCGACGACACGCGGGAGCGCCTGCTGGGCTACGTGATGCCCGCCACCGGAGCAGCACTGTCCGGCGACGTGGTGCGCGCGGAGCTTGGACGCAGGCTTCCCGGCTACCTGGTGCCGGATGTCGTGGTCGTGGTGGAGGCCTGGCCCCTGAACACCAGCGGCAAGGTGGACCGGGCGCGACTGCCTCGCCCCCCACGCGCGGAGCGGACGGACTACCAGCCACCCGAGTCGCCCGGCGAAGTGGCGCTGGCGGCCATCGCCGCGGCGCTGCTCGGGATGGAGCGGGTGGGGCGTGATGACAACCTGTTCGAGCTGGGAGGACACTCGCTGTTCGCCACCCAGCTCGTGGCCCGCGTGCAGCGTGTGATGGGCGCGCGGTTGGAGTTGAGCGAGGTGCTCCAGGCCCCCACGGTGGCCCGGCTCGCGGCGCGCTTGCAGGAGGCGCGGGGTGGGGTGGACCTGGGCCCTCGGAGCGGCGGCGCGGGAATGGCGCTCACGCCTTCGTTTGGCCAGGAGCGGGTGTGGTTGATGCACAAGCTCAACCCGGACGCGCGGGCCTACCACACGCAGGCGGTGTTCCGTCTCGCGGGTGCGTTGGACTTCGCCGCGCTGCAGGCGAGCCTCTCCGACATCGTGCGTCGCCACGACGTGATGCGCTCCCGCTTCCCCGAAGTGGATGGAGAGCTGCGGTGTGAGCTGGAAGCCCCGTGGGAGGTGGAGCTCTCCCTCCAGGACTTCAGCGGCGTGGACGAGGCGCTGCTGGCCACCCGGGTGGCGGAGGCCGTCCGGGACGCGGTGCAGGCCCCGTTCGCGCTCGCCGAAGGCCGGCCCTTCCGCTGGCGGCTGTTGCGATTGGGTGCGCAGGAGCACCTCTTCGTGCACGTCGAACACCACATCGTGCATGACGGCTGGTCCTTCAACGTCTTCGTGCGCGAGCTGCTCAACGGCTACGCCGAACATGTCCGCCACGGCGAGGTGCGGCGCCCCGCGCTGGCGGTGCAGTACTACGATTACGCGCGCTGGCAGCGGGAGTGGGTGGGGACCGAGGCCGCAGCGGCGCAGCGCCGCTTCTGGCGTCAGGAATTGGAGGGCGCGGAGACCCGGCTCCAGCTCCCCCGCCGTGCTGCTCCCAATGGAAGACGGTTTCGTGGGGTGGCGCCCCGGGTGGAGCTGGACGGAGAGCTCGCGCGCCGCCTCCAGGCCCTGGCGGACCGCAACCACGCGTCCCTCTTCACCACGCTCCTCTCCGCGTACTTCGTCCTCCTGCACCGGTACACCGGCTCGCGGGATTTGCTCGTCGGCTCCTCGGTCGCCAACCGGCGCTGGCAGGACACCGAGGGCATGCTGGGCATGTTCATCAACAACGTCGTGCTGCGGGGCCGGCTGGACGGCGACCCTTCGTTCGAGGAGTTCCTGGCGAGGATGCGGCGCACCACGCTGGAGGCCTATGACCACCAGGAGCTGCCCTATGAGCAGATCTTCGCGCAGTCGCCCGCGCGGCATCAGGGTGGCTTCAACCCGTTGATACAGACGATGTTCAACTTCCACGACTCGTCGGTGGGCACGCTCGACGCGTCACCCCTCGACGTCTCCTTCGTGGAGGGACTGGGCAACGGCTCGGCCAAGTTCGAGCTGTCCGTCGTCGCGGTGCCGCTCTACTCCGAACCGGGGCACATCCAACGGCTGGGCGGGGACGTGGTGAGCATTCCCCGGTCCGAGGCCCCCGTGCGCTCCAGTCCACGCTCCTCCCTGAGCGGCATCCTGCTCTCGTGGGAGTTCGACTCCGACCTCTTCGAGGACTTCTTCATCACCGGCATGCTGTCCGCGTATCAGCAGCTCTTGCGCTCCATCACAGACGCGCCGGACACCCGCGTGTCCAGGTTGTCGCTGATGAACGACGCGGACCGGCGCGCGCTCGTCAGCGTGGGCCCACGCCAGGAGGCTCCTTGCTACCGGGTGACCGAGCTGTTCGCCTGGTGGACCCGCCGCGCGCCCGACGCCCCCGCGGTGAGGTCCGCCGACGGCGTGCTGACCTATGCCGAGCTGACGCGTCGGGCGGAGCACCTGGCGCACCACCTGCGCGACCTGGGCGTCGGTCGTGGGGCGCTCGTGGCGGTGTGCATCCCCCGCTCGGCGGAGTTGGTCGTGGCCCAACTGGGAATCCTCATGGCGGGGGCGGCCTTCTTGTCACTGGACCCAGTCGCTCCTCCGGCCTGGCTGGAGCCGCTGATGCAGGAGGCCGGGGCCCATGCCCTCGTCACCACGGCGGCGCTGGCGGGTCGGCTCAACGGCCTGCCCACTGTCGTGCTGGATGAAATGCCCCCGGCGTCGTCCGGGCCGCCGCTGCCGGAGGGGAGTCCGTCGGACCTCGCGTATGTCCTCTACACGTCCGGGTCGACGGGCAAGCCCAAGGGCGTTCAAATCGAGCATCAGTCGGTCGTGTCCTTGCTGTACCGGACGGCCCTGGCCGAGGACCTGGGTCCTGGCAAGACGATGCTGGCGATGGCGTCGGTGACCTTCGATATCTCGGTGCTGGAGGTCTGGGGCGCGCTGCTCAACGGCGCCGCGGTCCACTTCCTGCCGCCGGGCTGGGATGTGCCGGGGCTGGCCCGCTGTCTCATCGACCAGCGAATCACGCATGCGGTGATTCCCCCCGTGGTGCTGCCCCGGTTGGCGGCCGACGCGCCGGAGGCCTTCGCCGCCCTGGACCGCGTGGTGGTGGGCGGGGATGTCTTCCCCCTGGAGGCGTTCCGCACGCTCGAGCGCGGAGGCTTCACGAAGCTGACGAACGGCTACGGCCCCACGGAAATCACCGTCATGGCCAGCGGACACCGGCTCGACGACGGGCTCGACTCCGAAGCCACCCACGTGCCCATCGGGCGACCGCTGTTCAATGCGCACCTCGTGGTGCTCGACGCGCACGGGCAGGTGGCTCCGCCGGGTGCAGTGGGGGAGCTCTGCATCGGTGGGGCTGGTCTCGCGAGGGGCTACCGCGACCAGCCGAGCCTCACCGCCGAGCGGTTCGTGCCGGACCCCTTCGGCTCACATCCGGGTGCGCGGCTCTATCGCAGTGGGGACCTGGCCCGGTGGCTGCCCGGAGGCGTCATCGAGTTCCTGGGCCGCCGTGATGAACAGGTGAAGGTCCGTGGCGTCCGGGTGGAGTTGGCCGAGGTGCGTGCCGTCCTGGCCGCGCATCCCGGCGTGGTGGATGCCCTCGCGCGTGTCGACTCGCGCGGGGGGGAGCCTTGCCTCGTGGGCTATGTCGTGGCCGGGTCGGCGACCCCGGTGTCGGCGCAGGCCGTGCGCGAGGACCTGGCGCGCAGGGTGCCGGCGCATCTGGTGCCTTCGGAGGTCGTCGTCCTGGAGTCCTGGCCGCTGACTCCGAACGGGAAGGTGGACCACTCGCGGCTGCCCACGACCGACCGGCGCCCGGACGCGCCCTACACGGCGCCGAGGACCGAGGCCGAGGTCCGCGTCGCGGCGGTGGTCTCCGAGCTCCTGGGCGCAAGCCGGGTGGATGTCCATGAGAGTCTGCTCGCGCTCGGCATGCATTCGTTGCAGGCGATGCGGCTGGCCTCCCGGCTGAGCCGGATGGTGGGACGGGAGGTCGGACTCGCTACGATTCTCACCGGGCCGACCATCGCGCAACTGGCCCACGCGCTCGCCGAGGCTCCGGTCGCGAAGCCCCTCATCAAGAGGCTGCCACGCGGATGACGACCGCGTTCCCGATGTCGTTCGCCCAGCAGCGACTGTGCTTCCTGCACCGGATGGACCCCACCGGGGCGGCCCACTCCACCGTTCGCTGCCACCGCGTGACGGGGCCCCTGGACCCACGAGCCCTGCGGGAGGCCCTGGACGTGCTGGTGGCCCGGCACGAACCGCTGCGCACCGTCTTCCCGCTGGGGACGCTGCAGCAGGTGTCCGCGGAAGGGCAGGGGCATGTCCGCTTCCTGGAGGTCGCGACGGAGGCCGAGGCCCTGCGACACGCGCACGAGGAGGCGGCCCGGCCGTTCGACCTGGAGCACGGTCCCTTGCTGCGGCTCACCGTGATTCGGCTGGAGCCCCGGACGCACGTGCTCGTCTTCGCCGTGCACCTGCTGGTGGCGGACGGCGCATCGCTCCAGGTCTTCACCGAGGAGCTGGCCCTCGTGTACCGGGCGGCGCTCCTGGGAGACTCCGCCGTTCTGCCCGAGCTGCCCGTGCAGTACGTGGACTGGGCCGCATGGCAGCGCGAGCAGCTCACCGCCGAGCGGCGTGAAGCGCTGTCACGCTGGTGGAGGGAGCAGCTGTCGGGCGTCCCCCTGTTCCTGGACCTCGTCTCCCCGCGTCCGGTGCTGGGGCGGGGACGGCGCATGCACCGGGTGCTGCCCGCCGCCGTCGCCCACGGCGTGCGCGCCCTCGCGAGCACCGAGCGTCAGACGGTGTTCACGGTGCTGGCCGCCGCCTGCGGCCTGGTGCTCGGGCACCGTGCGGGACGGGAGCAGGTGCTGCTGGGACTGGCCGTGGCCAACAGGGACCTGCCCGAGGTCGAGCGGGTGCTCGGGTTCTTCGTCAACACCGTCGTGCTCCAGGTGGACCTGCGCGGCGACCCCGACCTTCGCGAGCTGTTCACCCGGGTGGCGGCGGCCACGGCGGCGGCCTACGCGCACAAGGACCTGCCCTTCGAGCAGCTCGTCGCGGACCTGGCCCCGCCCAGAGACCCGACGCGGTCTCCCGTCGTCCAGGTCAACTTCGCCTACCATCCGGCGGGCACGGCGGGAGCACTGTCATTGCACGGCTGCGAGGTGACGGAGCCCCTGCTGGACCTCCCCTCCGCGAAATTCGAACTCACCCTTCGGGTGGAGGAGCGCTCCGACGGCGCGTACACCGTGTGGGCCGAGTTCGATGAGAGTCTCTTCGAGCCCGCCTTCATCGAGGGGCTGCTCGCGGCCTACGAGGAAATCTTGCGGACCGCGACGCATCATGCGCGGACATCGCTTCCGCGCTCCCCGATGGGGACGAGGGAAGAACACCTCCGTCGCATCTTCGCTGACGTGCTGAAGGTCGACTCGGTCTCTCCGGACGACGACTTCTTCCAGCGCGGCGGCCATTCCTTGCAGCTTGTCGAAGTCGCGGTCCGCATCCGGAGCGAGATGGGCCAGGACCTCAGCCTGCGCGAGCTGTACCAGCACCCCACCGTGGCGGGCGTCGCTGCCTGGCTCGAGCGAACAGGCGCACCCCGATGAGCCCTTCCTATCCCTTCCCCAAGGACTGGAGCCTCCCTTTGGAGCCTCCCGCTGAATACGAGAGGCTGCGGCAGGACGCTCCGGTCTGCCCCGTGCGGTTGTGGGACGGAAACACGCCGTGGCTGGTGAGTCGTTACAACGACGTGTTGACCGTCCTGGGAGATCCCCGGCTGGTGGCGGACTCCACACTGCCAGGGTTCCCGCACCTGTCGCCCGCGGCGGTGGCACGGCAGGGGAGGCCGCTGGCCTTCTTCCTTCGCCCTGATGCGGAGTACCGGGCGCAGCGGGCCATGCTCGTGCAGGAGTTCATGCCCCGGCGGATGGAAGCCCTGAGGCCGCGCATCCAGGCCACCGTGGACGCGGCGCTCGACGCGATGCTGGCAGGGCCGAAGCCAGTGGACCTGATGGCGGCGTTCGCGCTCCCCGTGGCCCTGCAAGTCATTGGCGATCTGCTCGGCGTGCCCCAGGACGGCGCGGAGGACCTGCATGTCCTCAGTAGGACGGTCGGCTCCCGCGCGTCCTCCCGCGAGGAGGCGAGGGCGGCCCTGATGGCCCTGGATGACTTCTTCCTGCGGTTGGTGGAGGCGAACCTGCGTGAGCCTGGCGACACGCTCATCGGTCGCGTCGTCACGGAGCAGGTGGCGACGGGAAAGCTGAGCCCTCCGGACGCGGCCTCCCTGTTCCACGCGCTGTACTACGCCGGGCACGGACCGTCCGCGTACATGTTCGGCCTGGGGACGCTGGCGCTGCTGATTCACCCCGAGCAGCTCGGGAAGTTCCGTGAGCTGGAGGACCCCGCCGCCATCACCGCGGCGGTCCAGGAGCTCCTGCGCTTCGTCAATGTCTCCCATCTCGCCCGGCAGCGCGTCGCCACGGTGGACGTCACCGTGGGCGGCCAGCTCATTCGCGCCGGGGAGGGGGTCCTCGCGCAGCCGGACTCCGCCAACCGTGACGGGACGGTCTTCGAGGAGCCGGACCGCTTGGACCTCCACCGGGAGGCGCACCGCAACTTCGCCTTCGGCCATGGCATCCACCTGTGCACGGGGCGCGCGCTGGCTCTGATTGAGTTCGAGGTGGTGTTCAAGACGCTGTTCCAGCGCATCCCCACGTCGCGGCTGGCCGTGCCGCTGGAGGAGGTTCGCTTCAAGAAGGATGAGAACCTGCTCGGCGTGCACGAACTGCCGCTGACCTGGTGACCTGTTTTCCTATTTGCCGCACGCAACCACTGCGACAGCGGCTGCTGGGATACTCCCGCCTGCTGGGCCAGTGTCGCAGCACTCGCCGCGCTTGGACCCATCATCCGCTTCAACAGATGCGCCTTGAATGCGTCTGTGTACGGCACTGCAACCGCCTGCACTCGCCCCTTCGGGTGGTCAGCTCGGCACGTCAGCCGAGGCGACAACTTCCCTGACACAGGGGGCTTCTTTGCCTCCCCGCCTGGCGCCGATGAAGTACGCCGGAGCGTGGCGAGCGAATCCCCGCCACGCTCCGGGAGAGGGCTCACAACGTCTTCACGTACTCGATGAGCGCGGTGCGCTCCGCATCGGTCAGCACGTCGGTGAACGTGTGGCCCGAGTTCGACTGGCTGAACATCCGGGTGTTGTAGATCTTGCGATCCTCGATATCCGAGTTCGAGAAAGTCGGAGCCACGATGCTGCCGAGGAGGTTCCAGGCCAGCGCGCCGTTGCCGTACAGCAGCGACAGCCCGCTCTCGATGAGCGGCGTCTCGTTTGGATCCCACGGATTGCAGTGGTTGAACGGTGAGAAGGTCAGGTTGCTGCACGGAACCGTGTCGTACTTCCACCCGACCTTGGTTGGGTCATAGGCCTTCGCGAGGTCGGTCTCGAATCCCATCACGACGCCGAACCTCGGCGACTTCGACTTACGACGCCAGATTCGCGGGCGGTCCGACGACTTGAGCAAGCTCCAGAGGTCAGGCACCGAGCCGTTGTGGAAGTAGGGACCGGACGCCCAGATACCGTAGAGCGGCTGCGCGAGATAGCCGATCATGTTGTACTTTTCGGCGCACCCATCCTGACCTTCGTACCCGAAGAAGCTGTACCTGGCCTGGGTCTCGACGGCTCCGTCGTTGGCGAGCAGCCGGGCCTCATCGGTGTCGATGACGTCGATGGGCGTGACGTTGGCCGCCATGCCCTCGAACAAGGGATTGGCGAGGAAGCTCGGATCGTTCACGTAGCGCGGCGCGTAGGCTCCATGGCAGCTCGCGCACGAGCCGTTGCCGGCCTGCTGCGGCTTCGCGACCGGGTTGTTGCGGTTCGCTGCCCACAGATTGAGCGTGTGGAACAGGAGCGCCCCCTGCTCCGCGAGCGTCGTGTTGACCGGCAGAGGGTAGGCCGGCGACTTCAGACCGAGCATCCAGGTGTTCGCCTGGTACTCGTTGGCGAGAATCCAGTCGTAGCCGTCCTGGTAGTTCGGCAGTGCGGCGCCCGGCATGTACCACGAGAGCTCGATGCGCGTGGCGTCGCTGCTCATCCCGGCGTCGAAGAACTTCACCGGACGGTGCCCGAGGTTCCACCAGTTCGGCGGGTCTTCCGTGCCAGTCGAGCCGGCCGCCCAGATCTCCGGATTGAGGAAGACGCCGGGAATCGTCCCGTCAGGGTCGAAGATGGTGAGCAGGGCGAAGAGCTGGAAGTTGGTGATGTTCCCCGTGCCGCGGATGCGGTTCAGGGAGGCGAGGGTGAAGGCGGGGTTGAGGCCTCCGAACTCGCTCAACAACAGCGTCACATCGGTGAGGCCGTTGGTGCCGTGTAACCCCCCCAGGCCCGCGCCGTCGCTTGCCTTGCCAATCTGGCCGCTGTGACAGACGGAACACGTGACGCCAATCTGTCCGCTCCACGAGCCGTCGGAGTTGCGTGTCTGGGTCAGTGCCATCGGTAGCTGGCCGGAGCCACCGTTCGTGCGGTTCGGATCCTCGAACGGGAGAGGATACGGATTGCGCTGCGGGCTGAGCGGGCTGCCGTAGCGCTCGGCGGCGAGGTTGTCGAAGTCGGAAGGGCGAAACGGCAGCCCCCACCTCAGCCACAGCGCGTTGTACTGGGACGCCGACATCGACCAGAGACTCCAGGCGGAATGGCCGCTGAACTCCCAGCCGGCGTCGGGGTTTCCGTTTCCGCCGAGCAGCCGCCCTCCCGCCGCGTGGGTCGACCGCAGCTCGCCACACGTCAGCGGAGTCCGGTCCATGCACGAGTTCCACCCCACGTTGAAGACGACGTTCTTGTTCGACGTCGGCGTCACGAGTGAGCGTGGGTCGGGCGGTAAAAGCGTCGCATCGGACTTGCCCGTACAGAACTCGAACCAGTAGTGCCCTCCACGCTTGGTGCCGAGCAGGTCCGATTGAGCTGCCGCCGGTGTGCTGCCGGCACAGACAAAAAACATCGCGACGAGAACGCTTCGAGTCAGACGTGCCGCCATGACGTCCCTCCTGCTGACATTCCTGTGGGTCGGTCGGATGGGGCCTCGGTCCGACCGGGTGGGCGCGTGCTCGGAGACGTCGGTTTCCGAGTCGCACGCGGGGTATGAGCGTCTTTTCCGCGCGCCCCGGAAAGGGACATTTGTCGCGAAAGTGTCGTAGGCGACATTTGTCGCCTAATCGCCTCTTGCGAAAGCCAGGGCTGGGCGGGTGCCTGTCCGGGCGTCGAGTCAGAGGAACGACACGGCCTCTATCGCTGGGTTGTCGAGCGAGCCCTGGCCTGCAAGAACCAGCTCCGCCGACTTCGAGTCCGCGACGAACGCAATGGAGTCCAGTGCAATGACTGACGGTGCGCGTCAATCCGCCCCCAACCCAGATTTCGTGGCGCGCAAGCCGCAGCAGCAGCGCGCCAAGGTCCGGGTCGATGCCGTGCTCCAGGCGGCGGAGGAACTGCTGCTCGAATCAGGGCTTTCGGCCTTCTCCATCCCGACGCTGGCGGAACGTCTCGAGTACCCTCGCTCGACGATCTACAAGTTCTTTCCGACCCCCCAAGCCCTGCTCAACGAACTCGCGGAGCGCCAACTCGGGGCGCTGGAAGCGCACCTGTCGAGCTATGCCCAAGGCCTCGCGGGGGCCAGGAACTGGCAGGAACAGATCACGCGCATGGTTCAAGCCGCGGCGGATTTCTACCGCACGCATCCGGCGGCGCAGGTCGTCCTGCTGACCGGGCCAGTCTCCGATGTGAGCTTTCACGCGCTCGAATCCACGATAGCGCGCCTCGGCATGCGCGCGCGCAGCCTGCTCGCGACGCGCGGCATCGACATCCCGCGGGGGTCGCCGGACATCGCGGCGCTGGCGGTGGAGTTCGGCACCGCGAGCCTGCGGATGTCCTTCTACCTTCATGGCCGCATGACGAACGAATACACCCAGGCCGCGGCCGACGTGATGATTTCATTCCTGGCCATGCGGCTGGGATTGCCGCTGCGCTGATTCAGGCCCAGGCGCCCAAGGAGCGCGCGGAGGCGTTCCGCGTCCTCCATGGCGGCCGTCAACACGCCCACTCGCCCTTGGGGGCGCCTGAGACTTCAGGACCGTGCCTACTCGCGCGTGGCATCCGCCATCCGCGGCGGCGGGGACACCGTGAGGATTCCGCTCGTCCCCGGTGCGCTCCGCGCCAGCACGCGGCCGTCGGAAGACACCACCACCGCGATGCCTCCCAGCGAGGCTCGCACCGCGGGCAGCCGCAGCTCCACCGCCCGCATCACCACGCCGCCGATGGCCTGGTCCACGGCGAAGCGACTTCCAGCCAGGGGCAGATCACTGGCCAGGACCGCGAGCAGCTCTCCTCCCGCCTCCCGTCCACGCAAGGCGGTGGCGCGGCTGAAGGCCTCGTAGCAGATGAGCGGAATCACCTTCCGCCCCGCGAGGGACAGCAGCGGCCTGGCCTGGCTGGCCACGAGCGGCTCCCCTTTTCCCTGAAGCCCGAAGATGGAGCGCTCGCCGATGGGGACGAGGATGGACTTCCCTCGGGTCTCCCGCAGACGCCCGTCCGCATCAAAGGCGGCGGCGGCGTTGAAAAAACCCTCGGGCGTTCGGAGCGTCAGCCCCGCGATGGCGGGGACCGGCAGGCGCGCATCGAAGGCCTCGAGGACCTCCGGCCGTGACACACGCCCCTCGGTCCCCCGCTGGAGCCCCCGTACCGTGGACTCTGGCCAGATGAGCCGCTCCGTGGCCTCGGGCACCGACTTCGGCACCCGCACGGAAGAGGCCATGTGGACCACGCCCGTCCCCTGGAGCGCATCGTCCGCCACGGGCAGCCGGGGCAGCGCGGCCAGGGCCACCATGACGACCACGGCCGGCAGCAACAGGCGGTGCGAGCGCAGGGCCACGGCCTCTCCCACGCATACGGCGGCGAGCAGGCAGAGCACCAGCGTGGGCACCCACCCCACGAAGCCCACGGCCCTCAGGATGGGCGGCAGCATCCACTGGGAATGCAGCACGTGCGTCATGGAGAAGCCGCTCCACGCCTCCACCCCCGCCTCGCCC